>NZ_JACIZD010000018.1 GCF_014359565.1 Immundisolibacter sp.
AAAACCCAAAAACACGCCCCTGGCCCGATCCGTTCCACCTTACCTGTGCAGGCTCAGGCCGCAGGGCCACCGCCTCGGATACTGTTCGAACTGAAGATCAGGGTGATGGCCGGCGGCTTATCTGAATTACAGGTTCAACAGACCGCAGCGGTTCCTCAGCCTGTCCAGCCATCGCTCCGGGGATCAGCCGGAGAACGTTCCCCCAGGGGGAGGAGGAGCGTCAAGACGTAAGCGCTTCCCTTGATCGAGGCACAGGGTTTCGACGGCGGCGCCGATGTCGTCGGCCAGCCGGCCGCCCGCGGCCAGCCGCATGTCGTCCGCCGGCCGGTACTTGCCGGTACGCACCAGGATGCCGCCGAGGCCGGCGGCGAGCGCGCCGTTGACGTCGGCTTCGACGTCGTCACCGATCATGACCGCCTCGTCCGGGCTGCAGCCGAGCGGACGCAGCGCTGCCGCGAACAGGGCCGGTGCCGGCTTGCCCAGCAGTTCCGCGCTGACCCCGGCCGCATATTCCAGCGCCGCGACGAACGGTCCGGCGTCCAGCGACAGTCCGTCCGCTTCCTTGAAATAGCGGTTGCGACCCAACGCCAGCAGCGGCGCGCCGGCCATCAGCAGTCGAAACGCCTGATTGAGGCCGGCGTAGCTGAAGTGATCCCCGGCATCGCCCACCACCACGGCATTGGGTTGGTGCAGATCGAGCCCGTCGAAGTCCGGTGTGAGGCCAGGATGGATCAGCAGCAGCGGGCGCAGGCCGCGTTCGAGCAGCACCGTGCGCGCAGCGCTGGCCGGGGTCAGCAGCTCGTCAGTGGCCACATCCAGGCCCAGGCGCGCCAGTTCCAGCAGCAGCGCGGCGCGACTCTGGCGCGTGGTGTTGGTGACGAAACGCAGCGCCAGGCCGCTGGCGCGCAGCCGGGCCAGGGCATGCTGCGCGCCGGGTAGCAGGCGCGTGCCCTCGTAGAACACGCCGCCCAGGTCCAGCAGTACGGTACGCAGCTTCATCACGCAGGCCTCCGGCCAGCCCGGGCTGGCAGCGCGGGTTCCGCCCGCTGCGGCCTCCTTCTTCCCGATTCGATTCTAGTGGTGGTGACCGGTCGTGTGTGGCGCCGGCGGCGGCCCATCCGGATGGACATGGCCGGCATGGGGCAGGGCGCCGAGCACCGTCCACAGGCCGAAGCCCACCAGCAGGGCGCCGCTCAGGCGCCGTCCACGGCTGCCGCGCAGGTGGCGCAGCAGCCCGGCTGCGGTACCGCCGGCCAGCAGGATCGCCGGCAGCGTGCCAAGGCCGAAGCCGGCCATGACCAGGGCGCCGTTGCCCGGGCTGCCGCTGGCCAGCGCCAGGGCCAGCATGCTGTACACCAGGCCGCATGGCAGCCAGCCCCACAGCGCGCCGACCGCCAGCGCCGCCAGCGGTCCGCGCGGCGGCAGCAGGCCGCCTAGGGCCGGCGTCAGGCGCGTCCACAGGCGGGCACCCAGGGCTTCGATTCGCAGCAGGCCGCGCCAGCGCAGGGCGAGCGTCAGACCCACCGCCACCAGCAGCGCGCCGAACACGATCCGCAGGGCCAGTCCCAGCCGCAGCAGGTCCAGGCCCCGGCCGAGCAGCGCGCCGCCGCCGCCGGCCAGCGCGCCGGCCAGGCTGTAGCTCAGCACCCGGCCGGTGCTCAGCAGCAGGGCGGTCAGCGGCGCCGGTCCGCGGCCGGCGCCGGCCAGTGCGGCGCTGATGCCGCCGCACATGGCCAGGCAGTGGCCGCTGCCGGCCAGACCCGCCAGCAGCGCCGCGGCGAAACCGAGTTCAGGGCCGGGGCTGATCATCGTTCGGTGGCCCGGATCGGGGTGGCTGGGTCTCGTCGTCGTGCAGGATGCGCCACGCCGGGCTGTCCAGATCATCGAACTGGCCGCTGCGCATGGCCCAGAAGAACACCGCCACGGCGATGCCCACCAGCAGCAGGGTAACCGGAACCAGGAAGAACAGGCTTTCCATCGGGCGCGGCTAGGCCAGCCGGGGCTCGGCCTGTGCGAGCGTGTTTGCGCGCGGTGAGCGCAGCAGGCGCAGGCTGTTGCCGACCACCAGTGCCGAACTGGCGGACATGCCAAGCGCCGCCAGCCAGGGCGGCACCAGGCCGGCGGCCGCCAGCGGGATGGCGAGCAGGTTGTAGACCGCCGCCCAGGCGAGGTTCTGGCGCACCACGGCCAGCGTGCGCCGGGCGGTGTCGATGCCGTCCAGCAGTGGTGCCAGACGCTCGCCCAGCAGCAGCAGATCGGCTTGCGAGTGCGCCAGCGCGGCGCCGCTGGCCAGCGCCACCGATACGTCCGCGCCGGCCAGTATCGGCGCGTCGTTGACACCGTCGCCGACCATCAGCACCACCTCGCCGCGCTGCTGGCGGGCGCGGATGGCGGCCAGTTTCTGCTGCGGCGTCTGGCGCGCCTGCCAGTCGCGCACGCCAAGGCGCCCGGCCACGGCCGCCACGGCGGGCGCGGCATCGCCGCTCGAAATGGCCGGCGCCAGCCCGCGCCGGGCGAGCGCAGCCAGTGTGTCGGCCGCGTCGGTGCGCAGCGGATCGCTGAGCAGGAACAGCGCCACCAGCCGCTGGCCGTCGCCCAGACCCACCCAACTGCCGGCGCCGTGCTCGCGTTCCAGCGCGTCGACGGCGGCTGTCTGTCCCGGGCCACCGGCGAACTCGGGCGTGCCCAGGTGCCAGGTCCGGCCGTCCACCTGGCCACGCACGCCGCCGGCCGTCACCGGCTCCACCTGCGCGGCGGTGAGCCCGCCGGCGTGGGGCAGAAAGGCGCACGCGTAGGGATGGCTCGAACCGACTTCCAGCGCCGCGGCGACGGCCAGGTGCTGCTCGATCGGCGTGCCGTCCAGGCTGCGGCTGGCGGCGATTTGCGGCCGGCCGGCGGTGAGTGTGCCGGTCTTGTCGAGCAGCACGCTGCGCACGCGCGTCAGGTTTTCGAGCGCCGCGCCGCGGGTGACCAGCAAGCCGCGCCGCGCCAGGCCGGCAGCGGCGGCAGCGAAGGCCGTAGGCGTGGCCAGCGCCAGCGCGCAGGGGCAGGACACCACCAGTACCGCCAGCGTGTTGGCCAGCCAGCGCGTCGGTTCGACCTGCCACCAGTACTGGCCGGTTGCCGCAGCCGCCAGCAAAACCAGCCCGATGAAGCCGCTCGCCAAACGGTCGGCGAGCAGCGCCAGCGGCGGCCGGTCGGCCTGTGCGCGCTGCAGCAGGCGGGCGATCTGCGACACCTGCGTGGCCGTGCCGACGCGCTGCAGTTCCACCGTCACCGGTGGCCCGAGGTTGACGCTGCCGCCGATCAACGCCTCGCCGGCCGTGCGCCGCCGCGGCTCGGACTCGCCGGTCAGCAGAGCCTCATCGACCTGCGTGGCGCCTTCGAGCAGCAGCCCGTCGGCCGGGATCACCTCGCCGCTGCCGACCAGCACCCGGTCGCCGGGCGCCAGTTCGCTCACCGCCACCGGCGTCGGACCGTCGGCGCCCAGGCGCAGCACGCTGGCCGGCAGCATGGCCGCCAGTGCCTCGCCGACGCTGCGCACGCGGCCGCGGGCGTCGGCCTCGAACCAGCGGCTCACCGACAGGAAGAACACGAACATGACCACCGAGTCGAAGTACACCTCGGCGCCGCCCGTCAGGGTGATCCAAACGCTGGCGCCGCCGGCCAGGGTGAGCGCAATCGCCACCGGCAGGTCCATGCCCGGCCGGCCGTGGCGCAGGCCGCGCCAGGCACCCAGAAAGAACGGCGTGCCGGCATACAGCAGCACCGGCAGCGCCACCAGCATGCTGATCAGGCGCAGGAAGTCGCGCATGGCCGGCTCCAGCGTGTCGCCGGCCAGGTAAAAGGCGAAGGCGAAGCTCGACACCTGCATCATGCCAAGGCCGGCCACCAGCAGCCGCTTGAGCGCGCTGTGGCGCTCGCGCGTGGCGGCGGCGCGGGCGTCGGCGGCAATGGGGTGCGGCCGGTAGCCGAGCGCGGCCAGCGTCCCCAGCAGTTCGGACAACTTGAGCTCGGCCGGGCGCCAGGCGAGCTGCACGCGGCCGGTGGCGGGGCTCACGCGCACCTCGCAGACGCCCGGCAGGCGCATGAGCTGGCTTTCGATCAGCCAAGCACAGGCCGCGCAGCGCAGGCCCTCGACCACGAAGCCGGCCTCGGCGCGCTCGGCCGAGACCTGATGCACGAAGGTGGCCTGCGCCTGCGGGCGGTCGAAGGCGGTCCATGCGTCGGCAGCAGCGGGCTCGGCGGGGCGCAGCGCCGGGGCGGTGCGAAAGCGGTAGTAGTCGGCATGGCCGCTGCTCAGGATCAGCTGCGCCACGGCCCGGCAGCCAGGGCAGCACACCGGTCGCGGCGCGCCATCGACGGTGACGGTCAAATCCAGGCCCGGCGGCACCGGCTCGCTGCAGTGAAAGCAGGCGAGGCTCACCGCGGCGCCAGTTGCAGCTCGCCGGCGTTTGCCGGCAGCTCGCCGCGCAGGCGCCAGCCTTGATCCGGCGATGCGATTTCCACGTGATGGCGGATCGCATCGAGCCGGCCCAGATTGCCGGTGTAGCGGTCATCGTCTCCGGGAGTGAGGCGGATTTGCCGGTCGCCGGTGGCGTCGGTCGGGTGAATGAGCCTCAGTTCGACGGCCTGCGCCGGTACGCCGCGGATGCTCAGTTCCACCGTACCGCTGGGGGCATCGACCCGCAGCGTGGCCGTGACACCCAGCGCAAGGGCCCGCCGGTCGCGTGACTGGTCGAGGTCGAAGGCGCGGCCGATGCGGGCGTAATCGTCGACCACCAGCGAATCGGCGTTGCGCACGGCGATCGCCACCGTCAGCAGGCCACCGATGACGGCCGCGATGGGTGGGGCTGCCACCAGCCAGAACCAGCGGTTGCGGTACCAGGGCGTCGGTCCGATCGCGCTGGCAGCCGGGCGCTCAGTCATCTTCCACCGGCCCCAGGAAGCGCACCTCATGCTGGGCCGATACGCCGCTGGCACCCGTCACCGTCAGGGTGAGCGTGCTCACCCGCCGGTGGATGGCGTCCTCGGGTACGCGGATGCGGGTCGGCACCACGGCCACGCCGCCGGGCGGCAGTTCGAATTCTGGCGGATCGGTCTCGATCACCGCTCCCGGCAGGCCGGCGATGGCTGCCCGGTAGCGCTGGCTGACGGCGGATTTGTTGACCACCTTGAGCGTGTAGACGTTCTCGATCTGGTCGTCGCCGACCTCCCGGTACAGCCGGCCGCGGTCGGCGATCAGGTCCACGTTCAGCGGCGTGCGTAGCGCCACGGCAGTGCCAAGGCCCACCAGCAGGGCAGTCAGCAGCAGCCCGTAGATGACGATGCGCGGGCGCAGCACGTGCGTCTTGCCGCCCTCGATGGCCGCTTCGGTCGCATAGCGGATCAGGCCGCGCGGGTAGCCGACGCGGTCCATGACCGAGTCGCAGGCATCGATGCAGGCGGCGCAGCCGATGCATTCGTATTGCAGGCCATCGCGGATGTCGATGCCGGTCGGGCAGACCTGCACGCACAGCGTGCAGTCCACGCAGTCGCCCAGGCCGCGCTGGCGCGGATCGACGCCGCGCGGCCGGCCGCCGCGTGGCTCGCCGCGCTTCTCGTCGTAGGTGATGATCAGCGTGTCCTTGTCGAACATGGCGCTCTGGAAGCGCGCGTAGGGACACATGTAAATGCACACATTCTCGCGCAGGAAGCCGGCGTTGCCGTAGGTGGCGAAGCCATAGAACAGGCCCCAGAACAGCTCCCAGCCGCCCAGGTTGAACTGCGTCAGTTCCTGCCACAGCTCGGTGCGCGGGGTGAAGAAGCTGACGAAGGTAAAACCGGTGAACAGGGAAAAGGCGATCCACAGCGTGTGCTTGGCGGTCTTGCGCAGGACCTTCTCGGTCGTCCACGGACCCTTGTCGAGCTTCATGCGCCGGGCGCGGTCGCCCTCCACCCAGCGCTCCATCCACAGGAAGGTCTCCGTCCACACCGTCTGCGGGCAGGCATAGCCGCACCACAGGCGGCCGGCCATGGCGGTAAAAAAGAACAGCGTCAGCGCGGCGCAGATCAGCAGCAGGGTCAGGAAAAAGAAATCCTGCGGCAGGAACAGCAGGCCGAAGACGTGGAACTGGCGTGCCGGCAGGTCGAACAGCACCGCCTGGCGGCCGTCCCAGGACAGCCACGGCAGGCCATAGAACAGCCCCAGCAGGGCCAGCACGGCGAGTTTGCGCAGGCGCTGGAAGCGGCCGTCGATCTCGCGCGGGTAAGCCTTGGGGCGGGAGGCGTAGAACGCTTCCGCGGCGGCGGGTTCAGGCATGCGGCGATTTGACCTTCTGTTTGGGCGGTTCGAGCAGCACCACGGTGGTGAAGCTCGACAGGGCGGTCACCGTCCAGAACATGAAAAAGCCGACCGTGTAGCCGACTTCACGGCTGATCTGCCAGTCCGGAAAGCTCGCCAGGCGCAGGCCCTCCGGATCGACATTGGCAAAGAACACCGCGGTCGCCACTGCCGCGGTCAGGAACGACGGCCACAGCACGGCGCCCAGCCGGTGCAGCCAGCCGTGCGGGCGCAGGTGCTCGGCGTCGACGACGAAGTTCTGGTCAGGGCTGTTCATGCGACAGGCTATAGACGTAGGCCGCCAGCACGTGGATGCGCTCGGCGCCGAGCAGGTCTTTCTGGGCCGGCATCACGCCCTGGCGACCGTCGCGGATGCTGGTCTGGATGATCTGCTCGCTGCCGCCGTACAGCCAGTAATCGTCCGTGAGATCCGGTGCGCCGAGCATGGGATTGCCCTTGCCCTCGGGCCCATGGCAGGCGATGCAGAAGGTCTGGTATTTCTCCTGGCCGGCCGCGATCAGTGCCGGGTCGCCCGCGTGACCGCCGAGGCTGCGTACATAGGCGGCGACGGCCTTCACCCCATCCTCGCCCAGTGTCGCGCCCCACGGCATCATCATGGCCATGCGGCCCTGGGTGATGGTCTGCTCGATCTGCTCCGGGCTGCCGCCCCAGTGCCAGATGTTGTCGGCCAGGTTCGGAAAGCCGCGGCTGCCGTGGCCGTCGGCGCCGTGGCAGACCGCGCAGTTGGTGACGAACAAGCGCCGGCCGGTGGCCATGGCGGCCGGATCCTTGGCCAATTCGGGAATGGGCAGGGCGGCGTATTTGGCGAACAGCGGCGCTACATCGCGCTCGACCGCTGCGACTTCGGCCTCGTAGGCACCGACCTGGGTCCAGCCGAGCAGGCCCTTGAAGTTGCCAAGGCCCGGGTAGAGCAGCAGATAGCCCAGCGCGAACACGATGGTGATATAGAACAGACCCAGCCACCAGCGCGGCATGGGGTTGTTGTATTCCTTCAGGCCGTCCCACTCGTGACCGGTGGTGTCGGAGGCGGCAGCCTCGCCGGGGCGTTTTTTCGCCGTCCAGCGGATCAGCCACAGGCAGGCCAGGATGTTGGCCAGCGACAACACGGTGACATACCAGCTCCAGGCGCTGCTCATCGCATATCCTCCTTGCGCAGCGGTTTGTCGTCGTCCTGCAGTGGCAGGCGCGCCATGGCGTCGAAGGTGTCGCGCGGCCGGGTGTAAAGCCACAGCGCGCCGCCCACGAACAGCACCAGCACCAAGCCCGTGAACAGGCCCCAGGCCACGGCGGCGCTCATCGGCCCGCTCCAGGTGGCAGCGCCTTGCCCAGGCCCTGCAGGTAGACGATCAGGGCGTCGAGTTCGGTCTTGCCGGCCACGGCAGCCGGCGCGCCCTGGATGTCGGCGTCGGTGTAGGGATCGCCCAGGCGTTTGAGCGCCTGCATGTGGCGCTGCACCGTGGCGCCGTCCACGGCTTTCTTTTCCAGCCAGACAAAGGCCGGCATGTTCGACTCGGGCACCACGTCGCGCGGGTTGCGCAGATGTACTCGGTGCCAGTCGTCGCTGTAGCGCCCACCGACCCGCGCCAGATCCGGCCCGGTGCGCTTGCTGCCCCACTGGAACGGCCGGTCATAGACGAACTCGCCGGCTACCGAGTAGTGGCCGTAGCGCTCGGTTTCGGCGCGAAACGGCCGGATCATCTGCGTGTGGCACAGGTAGCAGCCCTCGCGCACGTACACGTCCCGCCCGGCCAGGGCCAGCGGCGGGTAGGGCGTGACGCCCTGGATCGGCTGCGTGACCTTGGCGCTGAACATCAGCGGCACGATCTGCACCAGCCCGCCGATGCTGATGACGACGGCAATCAGCACCGCCAGCAGGCCGACGTTCTTTTCGACGACTTCGTGGTTCATCGGTGGCTCCTCAGGCGGCAGCGGTGGCGGGCTGGCCGGCCAATGCCGGCGGTCGCACCGTGCGCCACAGGTTGTAGACCATGATGAACATGCCCGACAGCACCATCGCGCCGCCCATGAAGCGCACCAGGTAGTACGGCTTGGTGGCCGCCAGCGCCTCGACGAAGCTGTAGGTGAGCGTGCCGTCGGCATTGACTGCCCGCCACATCAGGCCCTGCATCACCCCGGCGATCCACATGGCGGCCACGTACAGCACCACGCCGATGGTGGCCACCCAGAAGTGCCATTCGACCAGGCGCGTGCTGTACACCCGCTCCTTGCCGAACAGCTTGGGGATCAGCGCGTACATGGCGCCCAGCGAGATGAAGGCAACCCAGCCGATGCCGCCCGAGTGCACATGGCCGATGGTCCAGTCGGTGTTGTGTGACAGGGCGTTGACGGTCTTGATCGACATCATCGGCCCCTCGAAGGTCGACATGCCGTAGAACGAGATGGCCACGATCATGAAGCGCAGGATGGGGTCGGTGCGCAGCTTGTCCCAGGCGCCGGACAGGGTCATGACGCCGTTGATCATGCCGCCCCAGGAGGGCGCCAGCAGGATCAGCGAGAACGCCATGCCCAGCGACTGCGCCCACTCCGGCAGCGCGGAATAGTGCAGGTGGTGCGGGCCGGCCCACATGTAGGTGGAGATCAGCGCCCAGAAGTGCACCACCGACAGCCGGTACGAGTACACCGGCCGCTGCGCCTGCTTGGGCACGAAGTAATACATCATCCCCAGAAAGCCGGCGGTCAGGAAAAAGCCGACCGCGTTGTGGCCGTACCACCACTGCACCATGGCATCCACGGCGCCGCTGTAGATGGGGTAGGACTTGGTCAGTCCGGCCGGGATTTCCAGGCTGTTGATCACGTGCAGCACGGCGATGGTCAGGATGTAGGCGCCGTAGAACCAGTTGGCGACGTAGATGTGGCGGATGCGCCGGCGCGCGATGGTGCCGAAGAACACCACCGCGTAACTGACCCACACCAGCGTGATCAGGATGTCGATCGGCCACTCCAGCTCGGCGTATTCCTTGCTCGTGGTGATGCCCAGCGGCAGCGTCACGGCGGCCGCCACGATCACCGCCTGCCAGCCCCAGAAGGTGAATGCCGCCAGGCGCTCGAACGCCAGTCGCACGCCACAGGTGCGTTGCACCACGTAATAACTGGTGGCAAACAGCGCCGAGCCGCCGAAGGCGAAGATCACCGCGTTGGTGTGCAGCGGGCGCAGCCGGCCATAGCTGAGGTAAGGCAGGCCCATGTTGAGGTCCGGCCAGATCAGCTCGGCGGCGATGAGCACCCCCACCAGCATGCCGACCACGCCCCACACCACGGTCATCACGGCGAATTGCCGCACGACCTTGTCGTTGTATTCGACTGCGCTGCTTGCGCCTGCCTGCATGGCCTCACCTATGTGGTTCGAATCGGATACGCGCCATTGTGCTGCACCGCAAAAGGCCGGCGTTGATCCAAGTCAGATGGCCGCAGCGTGAACGCCCGTTCTGCTTGGCGGCGCTGAATGAGTCCATCCTGGATTTTTCGGTGCCCGCGACGCAAAGGCCTTGTGCGCAGCTTTGCTGCGCGACCTGCCCGTGCGCGGTGCGCAGGCCCGATGATCGCCCGGCGCAGCCGGGCTCCTTGGCGGTGATCGCCTTGGCGGGGTCTTACCCCGGCGGTGGCCCGAGCACGTTCATGTGCAGGCCAAACGCGCCGCGGCGCCGGTCGTCGAAGTAGTGCTGCAGGGCTTCGCGTACGCTGCGGAATGACAGCTCCTGCCAGGGGATGTTTTCTTCGGCGAACAGGGCCACTTCCAGGCTTTCCTCGCCGGCCGCCCAGCGCGGTTCGCGCAGGTCGGCCAGGTACAGCATGTGCACCTGGCCGATGTGTGGCACGTCGATCATGCTGAACAGGGGGCCGATGTCGACCTCGATGCAGGCTTCCTCAGCCGCCTCGCGGGCAGCGCCTTCGGCCGTGCCTTCGCCCAGTTCCAGGAAGCCGGCCGGCAGGGTCCAGCGCCCGTAGGCGGGTTCTATGGCGCGCCGGCACAGCAGGATCTGGCCTTGCCACTGCGGGATGCAGCCCACGATCAGGCGCGGGTTCTGGTAGTGGACGGTGTCGCAGGCCGGGCACACGTGGCGCTGGCGGTTGTCGCCGGGCGGGACGCGCAGCTCGACCGGCCCGCCGCAGTGGCTGCAATGCCGCATGCGTTCAGAAGCCCATGAGGTCGCGGTAGCCCTGCCAGAAGCCGCGGATGGAGTTCTCGTCGGTGCCGCTGATGTCGTACAGGTTTTCGGTGCCCGAGCCGCCCATTTCGACGAAGGACTGCTGGTTGCTGCCGTCCGATACCGAGCGCTGGATGATCTCGCCGGCTTCGGCGTCTTCCATGGCGATCAGTCCGGCCGGGCCCAGCATGTTGGCCTGGCGCAGGCGGTGCTGGCGCAGTTCCGGCGTGTCGTCGGTGTAGCCGAAGTAGGTCCAGAACAGCTCGAACTGGTCCACGGCGGTGGGGCGGATCTGGCGCACGGCCATGCCGTTCTGGATGTGCTGGAACACGCTGTTGGGGAACAGGGACTCGATGGTGATGCAGATGTCGTCGCCGCGCTCGTTGATGTAGCGCAGGAACTGCGGGGCTTCCAGGGCGTCCTGGCCGCCCTGGATGGTGCGCGTGGTGTTCTGCTTGTAGGTGTCCATGTTCTCCTTGCCGGACGGCTGCCAGACCGTGAACAGGTTGTGGTAGCGCGCCTCGTTCATTTCGATGGACACCTTTTGCGCCGGGCGGGCGATGCCGAAGGTGGGATAGAACAGGTGCAGCAGCATGGCGTGGTAGGAGTCGCGCGTGTTCTCGGCGTACAGCTTCCAGTTGGCGTGCACGTACTGGCGGCTGTAGCCCAGGATTTCGATCGGTTTGGTCATTACCCGGTCGATGTTGGCCAGCATGGTGTCGCCAAGATACGTCTCGAAGTCCGGGCCGTGCTCGGCGAAGCTCGCGAACACCACGCCGCGCCGGCTGGCCACGCGCAGGCGCTGCAGGCCGTGCTGACGCATGTCGAAATCGGCCGGGTAGCCGCCCTTGCCGCCCAGGCCCTTGCGAAACGGCACGCCGATCAGGCCGCCGGCGGCGTCGTAGGCCCACTGGTGATACACGCAGGTGTGGGTCGGCGTGTTGCCGCGCAGGTCCCGGCACACCAGCGCGCCGCGGTGGGCGCAGCGGTTGACCCAGGCGTGCAGGGCGCCGGTGTCATCGCGCGTGACCACCACCGGCGTGTCGCCGATGAAGGTGGACACGTAGTCGCCAGCATTGGGCAATTCGGCTTCCAGCGCGACGTAGTTCCAGGTCGGGCCGCGGAAGATGCGCTCCTGCTCCAGGGCGTAGATGGCCGGGTCGGTGAACACCGCGTAGGGCACGCGGCGCAGGCCTTCGGCAGGCCAGGCAAAGGGCAGGGCGGGCAGGGTGCTGGGGGCGTTCATGGTTGTTTCTCCTTCGGGTGCGGCGGTCTGGCGCACTCTAAGCCGGCCGCTTGGCACCGACAAGCGCGGCCGGGTCGTCGAAGGCATAGCCGAAGCGGGCGATGTCGGCGGCGAAATGCGCGGCCACCCACCGGGCCGTTTCCTCCGTGTAGTAGCGCCGGTAGTCGCTGCGCTCGCGCGCCTGACGCCGGTGTGGCAGCGGCGGCGGATGGACGCCGATGCGCTGGCACACGTGCGCGAAGTCCTGCTCCAGGCGCTCGTAGCGGCCGATGAAGTCCACGATCAGCTGGCCGTGCTGGTCGGTGACGTAATCGGCCTGCGGCGTGATCGAGGTGTCGAGGTGGTACTGCCAGGGCCGCTGCGGGTCCAGCTTGTAGCGCAGGAAATCGGCGAAGTCGGCGCAGCCGGCCACCAACTGCGGGCGCTCGCGGCGCAGGTGGTGCCAGGAGCTGACCTGCAGGTCCCACGGGTTGCGCACGAAGGCGAACTTGAACAGGCCGTCGTAGAACTCGCGCGGCAGCATTTCGCGCGCCGCGATGGCCGGCGCGTGGCGCGGGAACTTGATGCCCAGCGTGTGGCCGGACAGCGCGCTCATGCGGCTGCAGGCCCACAGCAGCGCCCGCCAGGGATCGCGCCGCCGGTACGGCGCCAGCGCCGCGCGCACGCTGGTGCCGCCTGTCTTGGCGATGTGGATGAACAAGAATCGGTGTCGGTAGCACAGCAGCATGGGTCAGGCCCTCCGGGTCAGCACCGTGGCGGCAGGCCGAGGGCCTGCAGGTACGCGGCGGCGGCCACATCCTGCCGGTAGTCCTGCACCGCCTGGCGCAGCGTGGCCGCCGGCAGCGGCGCCGCCAGCGTGGCGGCCATCGCCGCGCTCAGGGCAGGCGCATCGCCGACCGGCACCAGCGGCCCGTAGCGGCCATCGGCCAGCAGCTCGCGCGGACCGGACAGGCAGTCGGTCGCCACGCTGGGCACGCCCAGCGCCAGCGCCTCGGCGAGCGCATTGGGCGAGCCTTCCCAGCGCGAGCTGAGCACGAACAGGCGCGCCCGAGCCAGCCAGGCATGGGGATTGGCGACGAAGCCCGGCAGCAGCAGGTCATCGGCCACGCCGAGCGACGCGGCGAGCGCGGCGCACTCCGCCTGTCCGGCGCCTTCGCCGAGCAGCACCAGGCGCGCCGGCCGCTTGGCGCGCAGGCCGGCGAAGGCGCGCAGCAGGGTGGGGAAGTCCTTCTGGCTGGTGAAGCGGCCCATGCCGACGATGACCGGCGTGTCCTGCTCCAGCCACGGATGCGGGCAGGGCGCCTGCGCCTGGGCGGCGAGCCCGGGCGTCAGCACTGGGTTGCGGATCACCCGCACCCGCTGCGGGGAGAGGCCGAAACGCGGGATGAGGTCGTCGGCCATCGCCTGCGATACGACGATCACCGCCTCGGCGCGCCGGTACAGCGCGCCGCGCAGCCGATCGCCGACCGTGCGTCGCGCACCGCGCACGCCGCCCAGGTGCGTGCCCAGGCGCAGGCCCAGCGGCATCGATCGGCCGGCCAGCGCGCGTGCCAGCACGGCGGCGCGGTTGGCGCGGTCCTTGGCCGCCAGCAGCGCCGCCGGGGGTTCGCGGCGCAGGTAGCGGGCCAGCGCCGGCACGGCCGCCCAGGCATGGCCGCCCGGCAGCGGCAGGTGGCGCACGCCCGCCGGCAGCGCGGTCAGGTGGCGGCTGTCGCGGCGGATGGTCAGCAGGTCCACGCCGTAGCCGGCGTCGCGGATGCCGGCGGCCAGGTTCAGCAGCATGCGCTCGACGCCGCCGGCGCCGGAGAAGGACGCAAACAGGGCGACCCGGCCGGTGTTCATGACAAAGCCTTCATGCCAAGGCGATCAAGCCAGCGCCGCCGGCAGCGGCCGGCCGAGCGCCGCCAGATAGGCGCCGGCGGCGCGCCGCGCCGCGTAGGGCGCCGCCGCGCCTTGCAGCAGCGCCCGCGGTGGCGGGGCGGCGAGCGTGGCGGCCATGGCGCCGGTCAAGGCGCCGACATCGCCCACCGGCACCAGCGGGCCGATTTGCCCGTCTTGCAGCAGTTCGCGCGGACCGCTCGGGCAGTTGGTGCTGACCGCCGGCGTGCCGCAGGCGAGCGCCTCGATCAGCGCCACCGGCATGCCCTCGCAGCGCGAGGCCAGCACGAACAGCGCCGCGCGCGCCAGGTGCGGATAGGGGTTGGCGACGAAGCCCGGCAGCTGCACCTGGCCGCCGAGGCCAAGCTGCGCCACCAGCGCTTCGAGCCGGGTCCGCTGGCGGCCCTCGCCGAGGATCACCAGCCGGCACGGTCGCAGCGCGCGCAACTCGGCGAAGGCCCGGATCAGGGTTTCGAAATCCTTGCGCGCGCACAACTCGCCGATGCCAAGCACGGTCGGCGGGCCATCCGCGGGCCAGTCCACGCCCTGCGGCGGCTGCGCCATGCGCGCCGCCAGATCGTCGGTCAGCACCGGGCTCGGCACCACGCGGATGCGCTCGCGCGGCAGACCGGCAAACGCGGCCAGATCATCCGCCGCGCCCTGCGAGGGCACCAGCACGGCCGCCGCGCGCCGGTACAGGTACCGCATCGACAGGCGCTGCAGCTGCCGCTCGACGGCGCCGCGGCCGGCCAGGTTCACCGACACCGTGGTGCCCAGGCGCACCGCCACCGGCGTGCGGCGGCCGGTCAGTGCGGCCGCCAGCAGCGCCAGGCGGTTGACGCGGTCCTTGTCGGTGAGCAGCAGCGGCGGGCGCACGCGGCGCAGGTAGCGCAGCAGCGCCGGCAGGGCGGTGTTCACGTGACGGGCCGGCAGCGGCACGCGCCGTACGCCGGGCGGCAGGGGGGCGATGTGCGGACCATGGCCGCGGATGCCGAGCAGGTCGATGCGCAGCCCGGCCTCGCCCCAGGCGGCGAGCAGGTTGCCCATCACCCGGTCCACGCCGCTGTGGCCGGAGGTGGCCAGCAGCACGGCCAGGTCCGGCGGCGGCAGGCTCACGGCGCGAGCCCGAGCGCCCGCAGATAGGCGCGCGCCGCCACATCGGCCCGGTAAGGAGCCATCGCCTCACGCAGGGTTGCCGCCGGCAGCGGCGCATCCAGCGTGGTGGCCATGGCCGCGGCCAGGGCGACCGCGTCGCCGGGCGGCACCAGTGCGCCCCAGCGGCCGTTGTCCAGAATTTCCCGCGGCCCGTGCGGGCAGTCGGTGCTGACCGCCGGCGTGCCGCAGGCCAGCGCCTCGATCAGCACGTTGGGGCCGCCCTCGTAGGCCGAGGAGACGACGAACAGCGAGGCTTTGGCCATCCAGGCGGCCGGATTGGCCACGAAGCCCGGCAGGTCCAGATCGTCGGCCACGCCCAGTTCAGCGGCCAGGGCCAGCAGCGCCGGGCGCAGCGGTCCCTCGCCGATGATCACCAGCCGCGCCGTGCGTTCGCGTCGCAGGCGGGCGAAGGCGCGCAGCAGCAGGGCGAAGTCCTTGGCCGCCACCAGCCGCCCGGCGGCCAGCAGCAGCGGCCGGTCGGCGTGCGCGACCCACGGGTGCGCGACCGCCTGCGTTGCCTGCCGGTCAATGTCGCTCGGCACGCTGGGGTTGGGCAGCACGGCGAGGCGCCCGGTCATCGGCCCGATGACCGCCCGCACGTCATCGGCCACGCCGGCGGAGATGGCGATCACGTGCTCCGCCGCCCGGTAAGCGCGCCGCAGCCGCCGATGGTGCCACAGGCGGTTCGGCCACGGCCGCCGGGCCAGCGAGGCGGACATTGGGCTGCCGACCCGAAACGCCAGCCGCACCGGCACGCCGGCGCGGCGACGGGCGCGCAGCGCCAGGCGGTTGGCCCACTCGCGGTTGCTCAGAAGTGTGGCCGGTCGCTCGCGGGCGAGGTAATCGGCCAGCCTCGCCACCGCCGTGCGACCGCGCCGGGCGCCCAGTTCGATCACCCGCACCGCCGGGTCGAGCAGCCGCAGATCGGCGCTGTCGGCCTGACTCACCAGGACATCCACCGCCACGTCCTGCGCGGCGACTGCATTGGCCAGATTGCACATGACCCGGCCGATGCCGTTGGCGCCGCGATGGAAACCGTACAGGGCCAGGCGCGGCCGGCGAGGGGCGGGATCGATCATCCGAACGACTATGACGGATGAATGGTGACGGTTTGGTTGCAGTTGTCGTCTGTAACCGAAACGTCACGGTTCGGTCGCGGTTCTGTCGCGCCGCGGTTCTAGCCTGCGCGGCGTGGATCGCATCGCTGTCACCGGCCTTTACTTGTTTGCCCTGGGCGCCTTCGCGGCCCCGGCCGCCGCCAATGTCGGCCTGGTGCTGACGGCGCTGGCTGCACTGTGTCGGCCGCGCGGCGCCCTGGCAATGCTGCGCTGCCACCCGGCGTGGCTGCCGCTGCTGGTGCTGGTGGCTTATTTGATCCTGCACAGCACCGGCTTCGCGCTCGCCCGCGGTCTGTCGTCGGGCGATGTCGATGTCCTGCAAGACCTTGCCAAGTTCGGCCTGGTGCTGCCGGTCGGGCTGGCGGTGGCGGGGCAGCTCGGTCGCGCGCGCCGGGCGCTGCTGCTCGCCGGCACCGGTCTGCTGCTGTGCATGGCCCTGAACACGCACTGGGCCGAACTGGCGCAGGCACTCACCGACGGCGTGACGCGGCTCGGCTTCGGGCTGCCGATGATCGCCTTTGGTCTGTATGCCGCGACCGCGTTGCTGGGGCTGTTGCTGCTGGCGCCGGCGTTCATCGAGGCCTTGCTGGCAGCAGGTCAGCGCCGCGCCGCGCTGGTGGCGATGACCGCCGCCGCGGCGCTGCTGGGCATGGGCTTGTTGCTGTGCCGCTCGCGCGGTGCCTGGCTGGCCTTGGCGCTGGTAATGCCGGTGTGTGCGGGCCTGATGCTGCGCCGGCGGCGCCTGCCACGCCCGGCGTTCGCGGCCCTGGGCGTGCTGCTGGTCGGTGGATTCCTGCTGGGTGGCGAGTCGGTGGCGCGCCGACTGGGTGACGACAGCGCGGCGTACCAGGCCTTGGCCGACATGGCGCAGGTGCAGGATGTCGGCCCGACCTTCGACGCGCTGCCACAGGACTCGGTCGGCCTGCGCCTGCGCTTGTTCGGGCTCGGTTTCGAGCGTTGGCGGGAGCGGCCGCTCACCGGGCTCGGTCCGAATGCCGGTGATGGAGTCATCGCCGCGGCGGGCGATCCGGTTTTGCACTCCATGGCGCATCTGCACAACACCTACCTGGAGCTGCTGGTGCGCTTTGGCGCACTTGGCCTGGCCGCGTTCGCGGCGGTGATCGCCGGTCTTGCGGCCGGATTGCGTCGCCAAGTTCGCAGTGGGGCGGTGCCGGTGGAACTGGGCCTGTTTCTGGCCGGTGCGTTGGCGCTGACGCTGATCTGGAGCGCCTTCGATTTTCGTTTGCTGACGCAGGATTTCCGCTTTTACGCGGCGTTGCTGGGCGGCATCGCGCTGGGCCTGGGCCTGCGCCTGGACCTACCACGGCGCGGGGTTGTGGCATGCGCATCCTGATCGTGCGTCTGTCGGCGCTGGGCGACATCGTCATGGCCGGCGGGCTGCCGGGCGCGCTGCGCGCCCGCTATCCGGCGGCGCACATCGCCTGGCTGGTGCAGGAAGGCTTCGAGGCGCTGCCGGCCGCCAATCCGGCGCTCGACGAGGTGCTGGTGTGGCCACGCCGCCAGTGGCGGCAGCTGCGGCAGGCCGGTCGCTATGGCGACTGGCTGGGCGCGGTGCGGCGCTTCGTGGGCGGGCTGCGGGCGCGGCGTTTCGATCTGGCCATCGACGCCCA
Organism: Immundisolibacter sp.; assembly: GCF_014359565.1. Lineage (NCBI taxonomy): Bacteria > Pseudomonadati > Pseudomonadota > Gammaproteobacteria > Immundisolibacterales > Immundisolibacteraceae > Immundisolibacter > Immundisolibacter sp. The sequence continues at coordinate 17,538 of NZ_JACIZD010000018.1, forward strand.
GGGCCTGCTCAAGAGCGCGCTGTGGGTGCGCGCGTGTGGCGCCCGGCAGCGGCTTGGCGTGGACCCGGCCGAGGGCAGCCGCCTGCTGCTGACCCGGGCGCTGCGCACGCCGAACGACAAGACCTTTGCCGCCGAATACGGCTATCTCGCCGCCGAGCTTGGTCTGGCGGAGCCGGCACCGGCCCTGCCGCTGACCGCACCTGGCCGGGAGGCGGCGCAGGCGCTGCTGACGGCGGCTGGCGTGGCCGGTGACTACGCCGTCCTGGCGCCGTTCACCACCCGCCCGCAAAAGCACTGGACGCAAGGCGCCTGGAGCGAGTTGGGACGTCGACTCCATGACGAGCGGGGCCTGATGCCACTGCTGCTGGGCGGGCCGGGTGAGGTGGACGCCGGGCAGCGCATCGAGACCGCCAGCGGTGGCGCGGTGCGCAACCTGGCCGGCCGCACCGACATCGCCGCCGCCGCCGCGCTGGTGGCCGGCGCGCGCCTGGTGGTGGGTGTCGATACGGGTTTGACCCACATGGGCGTCGCCGCCGGGGTGCCGACGCTGGCGCTGTTCGGCTCGACCTGCCCGTACCTGAGCGCCCCCGGTCGCCCGCTGACCGTGCTCTACCACGGCCTGTCCTGTTCCCCCTGCAAACGATCGCCCAGCTGCGGCGGCGCCCATCCGTGCCTGACCAGCATCGGTGTCGACGAAGTGCTGCGTTCCATCCCGGCGGAGGCCGCCATCCGATGAAGATTTTTCACGTCGAAACCGGCTGCCACCTGTACGGTGGCGCCCTGCAGGTGCAGTACCTGATGCAGGGCCTGGCGGGCCTGGGGCACCGGAACGTGCTGCTGTGCGACCGGCGCAGTCCGCTGGCGCAGGCGGCGCAGGGCGTGGCGAAGGTGTACGCCTGCGACACCCGCGGCGACCTCGACCTGGCGCTGGTCGGGCGTCTGTGGCGCCTGCTGCGGCGCGAGCGGCCGGACCTGCTGCACCTGCACAGCCGGCGCGGCGCCGATCTGCTGGGCGGCATCGCCGGGCGCCTGGCCGGCCTGCCGGTGCTGCTGACCCGGCGCGTGGACAACCGCGAGCTGCGCGCGCTGGTGCCGCCGAAGTACGCGCTGTTCGATCACGTGGTCGCCATCTCGCAGGGCATTGCCGCGGTACTGCGCGCCGATGGCGTGCCGGCGGCCAAGATCTCCTGCGTGCCCAGCGCCGTCGATACCGACGTCTACCGGCCGCAGCGCGATCGCGCCTGGCTGGCGGCGGAAACCGGCATCGCGCCGCAGCAGCCGGTGATCGGCATGGTGGCGCAGCTGATTCCACGCAAGGGCCACCGCTTTCTGCTGGCGGCCTTGCCGGCGTTGCTGGCGCGCCATCCGGCGGCGCAGGTGCTGCTGCTGGGCCGCGGTCCGCTGCAGGCGCAGTTGCAGGCCGACATCGCCGCGCAGGGTCTGGCCGACCGGGTGCGGATGATGGGCTTTCGCGACGACCTGCCGCGCCTGTTGCCGTGCCTGGACCTGCTGGTGCACCCGGCCGAGCGGGAGGGTCTGGGTGTGTCGCTGCTGCAGGCGGCCGCCTGCGGCGTGCCGATCGTCGCCAGTGACGCCGGCGGCATGCCGGAAGTGGTGCAGGAAAACGGTCATCTGGTGCCGCCCGGCGACGTCGCGGCGCTGGCGGCGGCCATGGCGCGCGTGCTGGACGAGCCGGGGCAGGCGGTACGGATGGGCGAGCTGGGCCGGGCGCTGGTGCAGCGGCGTTTCTCGGTGGCGGCCATGGTGGCCGGCAATCTGGCCGTGTATCGCAAGCTGCTCGGTGGGCACGCGGCCGTGTCGCAGCCGGAGCTGGTAACGGTCGAGTAGGCGGGTTTGCGTACCGTACAGCTCATCGCCAGCCGCGGCCTGGGTGGCGCGGAGGGCTTTTTCAAGCGGCTTTGCAGCGGGCTGATGGAGCGCGAGTGCGAGGTTCACGCGCTGCTGCGCGAGGGTGGCGCGCTGCTGGCCGATCTGCCGCCGGATATGGCGCGCTCGGCCCTGCCGCTGCGCACGGTGTGGGATCCGCTGTCCCGGCTGGAAGTGCGGCGCGAGCTGCAGCGGCTGCGGCCGGACCTGGTGCAGACCTGGATGAGCCGCGCCACGCGCCTGACGCGGGCGCCGCGCGGCATGGTGCACGTGGCACGGCTGGGCGGCTATTACACGCCGGCGCGTTTTGCCCATGCCGATGCCGTGGTGGTGAACAGTCGCGGCTTGGCGGACCACCTGCTGGCGGCCGGCTTGCCGGCGCGGCGCGTGCACCTGATCGGCAATTTCGTGGACGCACCGGCGCCGCTTGCGCCGTCGCAGGCGGCCGACCTGCGCGCCGGTCTGCCCTTGCCGGCCGATGCCTGGCTGCTGCTGGCGGTCGGCCGCTGTGTGCCGGTCAAGGGCTGGGACGTGCTGCTGCAGGCGTTTGCCAGGCTGCCGCGCGCCATTGCCGGGCGGCCGGTCGGGTTGCTGCTGCTGGGCGACGGCCCGCTGCGGGAGTCGCTGCAGGAGCAGGCCCGTCAGCTGGGCGTGGCCGGGCGGGTGCACTTCGCCGGTTGGCAGGCCGATCCGGCGCCGTTCTACGCGCTGGCCGATCTGGTGGTGTTCCCGTCGCGGGCAGCGGAGGCGCTGGGCAACGTGATCCTGGAAGCCTGGGCGCACGGGCGGCCGGTGCTGAGCAGCGCCTGCCACGGCGCGCGCGAAATCACCTGCCCCGACGTCGATGCCGTGCAGGTGCCGTGCGAGGACGTGGCCGCGTTGACCGGAGCCATCGCCAGCCTGCTGCCGAACGATGCCCGGCGCGCCGCCCTGGCCGCCGCCGGTCAGGTTCGCATTGGCCGCGACTTCAGCCGGGAAGCCGTGGTCGGTGCCTATCTGGACCTGTACCGGTACCTGCTGGGGCACTGACATGACGGGCACCGGCCGGGTATCCATCCTCATGTATCACCAGGTGGGCCAGTTCGCGCCGATGCGCGAACACCGCTCGACCTACTGCGATCACCGCAACTTCGCCGCGCAGATGGCCTGGCTGCATCGCCTGCGCTACACGGTGCTGCGGCTGGACGAGGCCATCGCCGGTCTGCGCGGCGAGCGCCCGCTGCCGTCGCGGGCGGTGGTGCTCACCTTCGACGACGGTTACGAGAACTTCTACGAGTACGCCTGGCCGGTGCTGGCGCAGTACGGCTTTCCGGCCATGGTCTACCTGCTGGCGGATCGGCTCGGCCAGCCGGCGGCCTGGTTTGCCGCCGACGGCCGGGCCACGCCGCCGCTGATGAGTGCCTCGCGGGTGCGCGAGCTGCACCGGGCGGGCGTCGACTTTGGCAGCCACGGCCTGTCCCATCAACGCCTGGCGCAGATCGACCCGGATGTGGCCGGGCAGGAAGTGAGCGACAGCAGGCACCGGCTCGAAGCGGTGCTGGGCGCGCCGGTGCGCCATTTCTGCTATCCCTACGGCAGCTACGACGAGGCGGTGGTGGCGATGGTCGCCGAGGCGGGGTACGTCAGCGCCACCACCTGCGATCGGGCGGCGGCGTATCCGGGCCAGGACCTGCTGCGCCTGCCGCGCAAGGCGATTTCGTTCGGCGACAACCTGGCCGGCTACGCGTGGAAACTGCACATGAAGAACCAGCCCCGCGGCGCCGGGTGCTGAGACGAGCGTCGTTCGAGCGTTGTCCGGGCGACGCCGGACGCCGTCGAAGCCGGCTTGTCAGGCGACCGAGCGGCGGGCGGGCGAATCGAGCCAGCCCAGCACCCGATTGACGTCCGCCAGGCGCAGGCTGCCGTCGTCGGCCGATTCCTCGGTCTCGAACACGTCGGCGTCGAGCACCACCAGCTTGCCGGGCGCCACATGCAGGCAGGCACCGGATGACAGCTGCACCGCGGCCGCGGCGTCCAGCGCCGCGACCAGCGTGTCATCGGCGAATACCGGCTCGCCGCGAGACAGCAGGCGGGTGTTGCCGTTCGGGTCCACGCACGTCACGCGACCGCACACGGCGCTGATCGAGCCTATGGTTTCCATTGCGATGTCTCACCGGATGCCGCCTTGCGGCGCGTTGCTGCGCACTATGCCGGCAGTTGCCCGCCGTGGCTATTGGACTTTGGTTGCTGCGCCGCGGCGCTCAGCACACCGGCGTGGTGGGGCTGGTGTATTGCATCCGAGCGGTCACCAGCAGCGCCAGTTGCAGGCGGTCGTGCACGCCGAGCTTGGCGAACACCGAGCCCAGATGCGCCTTGACGGTACGCTCGGTAATGCCAAGGCGCTGGGCGATGAGCTTGTTGCTGCTGCCCATGCCGATCTGCAGCGCGATTTGCTGCTCGCGGGCGGTGAGCAGGTCAAGGTCGATGCTGCCGTCGGTGTCCACCTGCAGCGGCGCGTTCTGTCCGACCAGCGCCACCAGCCGGTCGGTCAGGCGCCGGCCAACCCACGCCTCGCCGTTTTGCACCGTGGTGACCGCCTTGGCCAGCAGACGCGGGTCGATGTAGGCGTTGCAGTAGCCGCGGGCGCCGGCGCGCAGGGCGGCGATGCCCTCCTCGTCGTTGGGCTGGTGGCTGAGCGCGATGATCCGCGTCTGCGGGCTGAAACTGAGCAAGCCGGCAATGCCGGCAGCGCCAGACAGCGACAGATCGGTCAGCGATAAATCCAGCAGCATGACATCGGGCCGCCGCCCGGCCAGGGTGCCTTCGGCTTCCGCCAGCAGACGCACGCGCCGGATCAGCGTGCCGCGCCCGCCCACCGCCACCGCCCAGCGGTCCATCAACGAGGCGTCCTCGCTGGTCAGCAGGATCATGCGTCGCGCCCTGTAGTGACTGGTCATCCGCCCGTTGCACGCCAGCGCCGGGCCTACCGACAACATCTATCGGCAGCGGACGCGCGGACTTGAGGCCGGACCTGTGTGTGTGCCCACCATGGCCCGGCATGGGCGGGATTCTACAGCGGGCGCCCCGGTGCCGGGGCGGTGCCTGGGGCCGGCTGGCAGGTGGCGGCCAGGCGCGGCAGGGCGGCCACGAGCAGCCGCTGGGCGGCGGCGATGCCACCGGCCAGATGCTGCTCGATCTCGGCCAGCAGGCTGCTGCCCCCTCGCCCGGCGGCGCGGTTGGCGACCACTGCCAGGCAGGCGTAGGGCAGGGCAAGTTCCCGCGCCAGGGCGGCTTCGGGCATGCCGGTCATGCCCACGATGTGGCAGCCGTCGCGCTCCAGGCGGTCGATTTCGGCGCGGGTTTCCAGGCGCGGCCCCTGCGTGGCGGCATAGGTGGCGCCGTCGATGAGGGCGATGCCGTGCTCGGCCGCTGCCGTGCGCAGCGCCCCGCGCAGGCCGGCGTCGTAGGGCTCGGTGAACTCGATGTGTTCGACGCGGCCGCCTGCGCCGTCAACGGGATCGCCGTCGAAGAAGGTCGCTTCGCGGCCGTGGGTGTAGTCCACGATCTGGTCCGGCAGCACCAGGGCGCCGGGCGGGATGTGGGCCGGGATCGAGCCGACGGTGGCCACCGCCAGCACGGCGCGCGCGCCGGCCTGCTTGAGCGCCCACAGGTTGGCGCGGTAGTTGATGCGGTGCGGCGGCAGGCTGTGGGCGGCGCCGTGGCGGGGCAGGAAACACACCGCGATGCCGCCGACCTGGCCGCACAGCAGCGGCGCCGCCGGCTCGCCATAGGGCGTGCTGACCGACTGTGGCGTGAGCGGGCCCAGTTGCGGCCAGCGGTCCAGGCCCGATCCGCCGAGGATCGCGATCATGACGCTTGCGTCACGGCGTAGATGCCCGGCACGTTGCGCAGATAGCCCTTGTAGTCCATGCCCCAGCCGAACAGGTAGCGGTCGGGCGTGGTCAGCCCCACGAAATCGGCCTCTATGGCTGCCTCGCGCTGGCAGCGTTTGTCCACCAGTACCAGGGTATGCACGCTGGCGGCGCCGGCGCGCCGGCAAAAATCGACCAGCGCGGCCAGGGTGATGCCGCGGTCGAGCACGTCGTCCACGATCAGCACATGCCTGCCGGCCAGTTCGGCCGTGGGCGTGACTTTCCAGGCCAGTTCGCCGCCGCTGAGCGCGCCCGCGTAGCGGGTGGCGTGGATGTAATCGAACTCCAGCGGGAAATCGAGCTGCGGCAGCAGGTGGCCGGCCAGCACCACGCCGCCGGTCATCGGACACAGCAGCAGCGGATTGTGGCCCGCCAGCGCCGCCGTGACCTCGCCGGCCAGGCGATCGACCGCGGCGCGCACGGTCGCCTCGTCGTACAGGCACTCGGCGGCGCGGTAGACGGCCCAGGCCTCGGCGGCGAGCGCGTCGCTCAAGAGCGCGGCTCGAAGGACTCGTTGGCGCGCTCGAGCAGGAATTGCTTGAAGTCCTCGCCGAGCTCCGGGTGGCGCAGGCCGTACTCGATAGTGGCTTCCAGATACCCCAGCTTGCTGCCGCAGTCGTAGCGGTGGCCGGGGATGTTGTAGGCGAACAGGCGTTCGAACTTGATCAGCTCGGCCAGGGCGTCGGTGAGCTGGATCTCGCCGCCGGCGCCGCGCTGGGTGGCGCGCAGCAGGTCGAACACGCGCGGCGTGAGCACGTAGCGGCCGACCACGCCCAGGTTGGACGGGGCGTTTTCCGGCGCCGGCTTCTCGACGATATCGTCGACTTCGTACAGGCCGTTGCCGACCGCGCGCGGCTTGACGATGCCGTAACGGCGCGAGAACTCGATCGGGATTTCCTCGACCCCGATGATGCTGGCGCCGCGCTGGTTGTAGACATCGATCATGTCCTTCAGGCAGGTGGCGGTGTGCAGGCCGGGGTCGCGGGCGGCGATCAGGTCGTCGGCCAGCAGCACCGCAAACGGCGCGTCGCCGACCACCGGCGCGGCGCACAGCACGGCGTGGCCCAGACCCAGCGGCGCCGCCTGGCGGATGTAGATGCAGGTGACATTCGGCGGCGTGATGTTGCGCACCAGTTCGAGCATGTCGTTCTTGCCGCCTTTCTCGAGCGTGGCCTCGAGTTCGTAGGCGGTGTCGAAGTGGTCCGGGATGGCGCGCTTGCTGCGTCCGGTGATGAACACCAGCTCGGTGATGCCGGCCGCCACCGCTTCCTCGACCGCGTACTGGATCAGCGGCTTGTCCACTACCGGCAGCATTTCCTTCGGGTTCGCCTTGGTGGCCGGCAGGAAGCGCGTGCCAAGACCGGCGACCGGGAAAACTGCCTTGGTGACGCGCTTGATGGCTGTCATCGGGGATGAACTCCTGGTGATGGCGTGAGGAAGTGGCCGTTTCAGCCGAGCATGAACTGGGCTGGAGCCAGCGCACCGCGGTGGCGGGCGGCGTTGTAGTAGCGGCTGGCAAGCGTCGGCGGCGCACCGCCTTCGCCGCGGAAGGTGCTGGCCGACCCGTCGCGTGCGCCGATGGTCACGCTCCACCAGCCGGATGGGTAGGTGCACTGCGGAAAATCCACGGTGGCCACGTCGTTGAAGCCGGCGGCTTTCAGGTCGCGCTGCATGGCGCGGATCAGGTCGGCATGGAACAGCGGCGATTCGCTCTGCGCAGCCAGTACGCCACCGCTCGCCAGCGCGCGCTGGCAGTTGCGGTAGAAGTCCACGCTGAACAGCCCCTGCGCCGGGCCGACCGGGTCGGTGGAGTCGATCAGGATCACGTCGTAGCTGCCCGGCTCGGCATCCGCCACCCAGGCGATGCCGTCCTGGAAGTACAGCCGCGCGCGCGGGTCGAAGCTGGCCGCATGCAAGGTGGGAAAGTGCAGCGCCGCCGCCTCGGTGACCGCCTGGTCGAGCTCGACCATGTCCACCTGCTGCACGCTGTCGTGCTTGAGCACCTCGCGCAGGGTGCCGCAGTCACCGCCGCCGATGATCAGCACGCGCTTCGGATCGGCGTGGGTGAACATGGCCGGGTGCACCAGCATCTCGTGGTACACGAACTCGTCCCGCTCGGTGACCATGACCAGGCCGTCGAGGGTCATCAGCTTGCCAAAGCGCGTGGTCTGGAACACTTCCACGCGCTGGTAGGGCGACTGGAAGTCGTGGATTTGTTCCTTCAGCTCAAGCGAGATGGCGCTGCCTTCGCCGGCCCATTGTTCGGTGTACCAGGTGTCGTCCAGCATGGCTCAGGCCTCGTGGTGCCACAGTACGACGGCGGCGAACACGCAGCCGATCTTTTCCACCTGCATGTCGATGGCCAGCGATTTCAGTTCGCGGATTTCCCAGCCGCGCATCTTCATGCCTTCCTCGGCCATGCGCCGCACCACGCGCTCGGCGTCCTCGCGGTGGCCGTGGGAGTGGTATTCCATGATCAGCCCCGGCTTGGCCGGGTCATGCGTCCAGGCGGCGGCCACGGCGGCGCAGATCATCGAGCCAGGGATGTCCGATTCCATCGCCGCATAGGCGATCGGCACCAGTGCGCCCGGCGGCAGGCGCATGTCGGCCACGGCCACCTCGCGCGTGGCCGGCGGCACGATGGACGACATCTTGACCAGGTTGGTGTTGCCGACGCCGGCGTCGAGCAGCGCGCCGTCGAAGGCGTTCAGCGGCGTGAAGCCCTCGCTGCGGCCGGACACGAAGGCGTGCAGGGTGGGGGTCTGGGTGATCATGGCGGCGAGGGTCTCCAGGGCGGGTCGAAACGGGTAAGGATAGGGCGGCGTTGTGGCGGCTGCGTGTCAGGGAGCACGCAGTTCCAGCAGCATGGTGTTGATCTTGGCGCCGTGCAGCTGGCGCTGGGCGGCGTCAGCCTCGGCGCGCGACGCGAACGGTCCGACCCGGATGCGGTGCCAGGTCTCGCCGTTGATGTTGACCGGCTGCACCTGCGCCACCATGCCCTGCAGGGCGAGACTGGCGCGCAGGCGCTCGGCATCGGCACCGTTGCGCGAAGAGCCGGCCTGCAGGATGTAGCGCCCGCTGGTGCTGGCGGGAGGTGTTACCGGCGGCAGTGCCTGTGGCGCAGGCAGGGGCTGGCTGGGCGCACCCGCGGCGCCCGGCGCGACCGTTCCCTGAATGGGCGGCGGCGGGGTTTGCAGCGCGGGCGGCACGCTGGCCTGACGTGTCTCCCCGGACGGCTGGTCCGGTACCGGCACTTCGAGTTCCGGCAGGATGGTGTAGAACTCGAACTTCGGCTTGGGGCCGCTGACGGTCTTGGCGGCATCGGCCGCCTTGGGTGTGGCGTCGGGTATGGCTGCCGGGTCCGGGCTGAGCACTGAAAAATAGACCATCGCCGCCGCCAGGCCGCCGCTGGCCAGCCCGGTGAAAAAGCCCCGCGCCCAGACGCCGCCGCCGGCGCGCTGCGCGCCGCGTCGCTTGACGGCCATTACATCTGCTCCGGCGCCGATACGCCCAGCAGGCGCAGGCCGTTCCTGAGCACCTGACGCACCGCCAGTACCAGCGTCAGACGCGCGTTGCGCAGCTCGGCGTCGTCCACCAGGAAGGGATGGTTGTTGTAGTAGGCATGAAACAGCGCGGCCAGCTCGCGCAGGTAGTAGGCGATCTGGTGCGGCTCATAGGCCAGGGCGGCGCTTTCGATCAGTTCCGGGTAACGGGCCAGCGCGGCGGCCAGATCCAGCTCCGGATGTTCGGCCAGCAGGGCCAGCGCCTCGGCCGCGGGTTGTTCGTACTTCAGGCCGCGCTCGGCGAGCTGGCGCAGCACCGCGCCGATGCGCGCATGCGCGTACTGCACGTAGTAGACCGGGTTGTCGTTGCTGCTGGAGCGGGCCAGCTCGAGGTCGAAGTCCAGGTGCTGGTCGCACTTGCGCAGCACGTAGAAAAACCGCGCCGCGTCGTTGCCGACCTCGTCGCACAGCTCGCGCAGGGTCACGAACTCGCCGCTGCGGGTGGACATGGAGACCTTCTCCAGGCCTCGGTACAGGACCGCGAACTGCACCAGCAGCACGGTCAGCGTCGAGTCATCGCCGTGCAGGGCGCGCAGGGCGGCGCGGATGCGGTCCATGTAACCGTGGTGGTCGGCGCCCCAGATGTCGATGATGCGGTCGAAGCCGCGGTTCAGTTTGTCCAGGTGATACGCAACATCGCTGGCGAAGTAGGTCGGCTCGCCGTTCTCGCGGATGACCACCCGGTCCTGGCGATCGCCGAAGGCGGTGGCCCGAAACCACCAGGCGCCGTCCTTCTGGTACAGGTGATCCCCGGCACGCAGGGCCTGGATGGCGCGGTCCAGCGCGCCGCTGTCGACCAGGCTGCTCTCGCGAAACCAGCGATCGAAGCTGACCCCGAACGCCGTCAGGTCGTCGTCGATGTCGGCCAGGATGGTGTCGCAGCCGTGGCGGTGCAGGCGGCCGTAATCGACACTGCCCAGCAGCAGCTTGGCGCGGGCGATCAGCGCGTCCAGGTACTGGTCGGCATCGCCGCCCTGCGGGCCGTCCGGCGGCAGGCCATCCAGTACCTCGCTGACGGTCCTGCGAAAACCGTCGGCGACCTGCTGTTCGAGCGAGACGGCGATGGCGCGCACGTAATCGCCGCGGTAGCCGCCGGCGGGGAAGGGCAGTTCCTGGCCCAGGAACTCCAGGTAGCGCAGCCACACGCTGACGGCCAGGATGTCCATCTGCCGGCCGGCGTCGTTGACGTAGTACTCGCGCTCGACCTCGAAACCGGCCGTGCTCAGCAGGTTGGCCAGGCTGGACCCGTACGCCGCGCCGCGGCCGTGGCCCACGTGCAGCGGGCCGGTCGGGTTGGCGGACACGAACTCCAGGTGCACGCGCTGGCCGTTGCCGATCCGGCCTTGGCCATAGGCGTCGCCAGCCTCGAGCACCTCCAGCAGCACGCCCAACTGGGCAGTCGGATGCAGGAAGAAGTTGATGAAGCCGGGACCGGCGATCTCCACCCGTTCGACGGCACTGGCGGCCGGCAGGGCGGCGGCGATGCGCTCGGCCAATGCCCGCGGCGCGGTGCGCGCAGCCTTGCCGAGCGTCATGGCGACGTTGCTGGCGAAATCGCCGTGGGTCTTGTCGCGGGTCCGCTCGATGTGCACCTCGTCGGGGGCCGGCACGCCGGGGAGGACACCGTCCTCGTGCAGTCGGGTCAGGGCCTGGGCGATAAGGGACTGGAGCAGTGAACGCAAAGCCGATTCCTGCGCGAATGGATGGCGGGCGGGGCGGAAAATTCTAGCAGGCTGCCGGGTCGGTTCCCGGCGTGGGCACGAGCCTGGTCTCGACAGGCCAAAAAAAACCGGCCCCGCCGTGACGGCAGGGCCGGTTCTCGCAGACCCTTCGGTGTTGCTGTCAGCCCATCAGACCTTCGGCCTTCAGCGTCTCGAGCACTGCCGGGCGGGACATCACGCGGCCAGCATAGGCGCCGATGTTCGGCCACGGCGACAGGTCCAGCTTGGCGTACTGGCACCAGCCGAGCACGGTGCCGAAGTAGCAGTCGGCCACGGTGAAGGTGTCGCCGAGCAGGTACTGTTTGCCGGCCAGTTGCTGGTCCAGATACCCAAAGCGCTTGCCGATCATGTCGATGGCGGCTTTCTTGGCCTCATCGGTGGAGGCCGGGTTGAACAGCGGGCCGAAGCTCTTGTGCAGCTCGGTGGCGATGAAGTTCAGCACCTCCATCAGGCGGTAGCGCTCAAGGGTTCCGGCGGCCGGTGCCAGGCCGCTGGCCGGCTTCTGGTCGGCGATGTACTGCAGCAGCACGCCGACCTCGGTCAGCACCTGGCCGTTGTCCAGCTGCAGGGCCGGCACGTAGCCTTTCGGGTTGATGGTGGTGAAATCGGCGCCGGTTTCGGTCTTCTTGCCCATCAGGTCGACCTTTTCCAGGTCGAAGCTCAGGCCGGCTTCGCGCAGGGCAATGTGCGGGGCCATGGAACAGGCACCAGGGGTGTAGTAAAGCTTCATGGAAGGCTCCTCGGGTCGTGTGTTCCTGGTCGCGAACCGACCGCCGGGGGTCGGGCGACAGGCAGGCAAGTGGGGTGTGCACGCAAGCTGCCGGTCAGACCAGCGGTTTGTGTGTCGAAGTAGATTAACCCAGCGGCGTGACACCTGCGTTGCCGATCGGCTCGCGTAAATCCGACAGAGGCACTGAATGGACGGCCGCCAAATACCCCGCACGGTGCTGATCGCAGGCTGTGGCGATCTGGGTAGCCGGCTGGCGCGCCTGCTGCTTGACCAGGGTCGGCACGTCATCGGCCTGCGGCGCCAGGCGCGAGCACTGCCACCGCGGGTACAGGCCCTGGCGGCGGACCTTGCCGTCGGCGTGCCGCAGTTGCCCAGGGTCGATCAGGTCGTGTTCTGCGCCGCCCCGGACAGCGGCGATGCTGCTGCCTACCGCGCTGTCTATGAAGCGGCCTGGGGCAATCTGCTGGCTGCCTTGTGCGCCGCCGACACGCCGCCGCAGCGAGTCGTGCTGGTGACCAGCACGCGGCCGTATGCGCAGCGGGACGGCGATTGGGTGGACGAGGACTCGCCCGTCAGCGCCCATGACGCGCAGACGGGCAGCCTGCTGCGCGCCGAATCCATGCTGCGCGACAGCGGCCTGCCCGGACTGGTGCTGCGCCCGGCCGGGCTGTATGGCGCGGGGGAAGGGCCGCTGCTGCGCAGCCTGCGCGAGGGTCGGGCGCGCTGTGCAGCCGGGGCGCCGCGCTGGAGCAACCGCATGCACCGTGACGATGCCGCCCGTGCCATCGTGCACCTGCTGGGAGTGGCCGCTCCGGCGCCGCTGTACCTGGGCGTGGACTGTGAACCCACGGACCACGCCGAGTTGCTGCGTGAACTGGCTGCCTGGATCGGCGTGCCGGCGCCCGAGTCCGCGCCGCTGCCGCCGCCCGCAGCCAACCGCCGCTGTCGCAATGCGCGTCTGCTGGCCAGCGGGTTTCGCTTCGTGTACCCGAGCTGGCGCGAGGGCTATCGGGCCGTGCTTGGCTGATTGGGCAAGGTCACCTCGTGCGGCGACACCGCGCCGGGCTCAGCAATGGCCGGTGTCGGGCGCCGGCGCGGCAGCAGGCCTGGCCGGTTGTCTCAATGGCGCCAGGTTGGTCAGGAACTGCAGCGTGGCGTTGCGCCACGAATACGCCTTGGCGTGCGCCACGCAGGCGGCCGGGTCCAGGCGCAGAGCTTGCTGGACGGCGCGGCCCAAATCCTCATGCAGCACCCCGGTCACGTCGGGCAGCACCACGTCCTTCGGTCCAGTGACCGGGAAGGCCGCCACCGGCACGCCGCAGGCCATCGCCTCCAGCAGCACCAGACCAAAGGTGTCGGTGCGGCTGGGGAACACGAACACGTCCGCTGCCGCCAGGTGCTGCGCCAGCTCCTCGCCATGCTTGAAGCCGGTGAAGCGTACCGTCGGGTAGCGTTCGCGCAGGCCGGCCAGCGCCGGCCCATCGCCGACCACGAACTTGCTGCCCGGCAGGTCCAGCGCCAGGAAGGCGTCGAGGTTCTTCTCGACCGCCACCCGGCCGACGTACATGGCGATCGGTCGCGGCGCGAGCAGGAAGTCCTTGTCGCGTGGCCGGAACAGCGTCGTGTCCACGCCGCGGCTCCAGCGCACCAGATGCTCGAAGCCGTGCTCCTCCAGCAAGGCCTGCTGGGAAGCGGTGGCGACCATCGTGCGCGCGGCCGGGGCATGAAAGCGGCGTACCGCAGCGTAGGTCCAGCGCGCCGGGATCGGCGTGCGCAACGCCAGGTACTCCGGAAACTGCGTGTGGTAGGCGGTGGTGAAGTCCAGGCCACGGTTCAGGCAGTAACGCCGCGCCGTCTGGCCGAGCGGACCTTCGGTGGCGATGTGGATGGCATCAGGCGCCAGTCCGTCCAGCATCTGCGTCAGACGCCGGCCCGGCAACACCGCCAGGCGGATCGACCGGTAGCCGGGGCAGGGCAGGGTGCGAAAGCGGTTCGGCCCGATCACCTCCACCGTGTGTCCCAGCGCAGTCAGCTCCTCGCAGGTGCGTTTGAGGGTGGTGACGACGCCGTTGATCTGCGGTTCCCAGGCATCGCTGACCAGTACGATCCTCATGCCGCGAGCGCCGGCACGGCGGCTTCGGTCTTCAGCGCGTGCTGTTGATCCGACCAGTGCAGCAGCTCGATCTTGCCATCGCCATGCTCGACCAGGGCGGTGCAGCTCTCCACCCAATCGCCGCAGTTCAGGTACAGCACACCGCCGGCGACGCTGATCTCGGCGCGGTGGATGTGCCCGCACACGACCCCGTCGACGCCGTGTTTGCGGGCCGCCAGCGCCACCGCGGACTCGAAGTTGGAGATGAAATTCACGGCGTTCTTTACCTTGTGCTTCAGGTGCCCGGCCAGCGACCAGTAGGGCAGGCCAAGCTTGGTGCGCACGAAGTTGACCAGCCGGTTGGCGCGCAGCAGCAGCGCATAGGCCTGGCTGCCGGCCAGGGCGAGCAGGCGGCTGCATTGCACCACGCTGTCGAACTCGTCGCCGTGCATCACCAGCAGGCGGCGGCCGTCGGCGGTTTCGTGGATGGCCCGGCTGCGGATGCTGAGGTTACCCATCTGCAGGCCATCGTGCTCGCGCAGCAGCTCGTCGTGGTTGCCCGGCACGTAGATGACCTCGGTGCCGTGCTTGGCCTTGCCCAGCAGGGTCCGTACCACGTTGTTGTGCGCCTGCGGCCAGTACAGGCCGCGGCGCATGTTCCAGAAATCGATGATGTCGCCGACCAGGTACAGCCGGTCGCAGGTGACCTGATGCAAGAAATCCAGCAGGAAGTCTGCCCGGCAGCCCCGGAAACCCAGATGGACATCGGAAATCCACACCGTACGGTAGTGCCGGGGCTGGCCTTTTGCTGGCGACATTCAGGTATCCCCTGGATGAAATTGCGGCCAGTTTGAAGATGGTTTGTTGCAGATTTATTAACGTGCTGTTTTTGAAATGTAATATTTTTCCGCCGGAATAGCGCCGAAGCTCGCTGCCGCCCGCCCCGATAATAGCCGCCATGCAACACACCCGCCGTCTGCTCGAACTCATGGCCCGCCTGCGTCACCCGCAGGAAGGCTGCCCCTGGGATCTGCGCCAGGATTTCGCCAGCGTCGCGCCGTACACGCTGGAGGAAGCTTACGAGGTGGCCGACGCCATCGCGCGCGAGGACTTCGACGATCTGCGCCTGGAACTGGGCGACCTGCTGCTGCAGGTGGTGTTCCACGCGCAGATGGCGCAGGAGGCCGGCTTGTTCGATTTCGAGGACGTCGCGGCCGGCATCTGCGACAAGCTGCTGCGTCGCCACCCGCACGTGTTCGCGGGCGCGGTGTTCGACACGGACGCCGAGCGCTCGGCCGCCTGGGAAGCGGCCAAGGCTGCCGAACGCGCCGAGCGGGCGCCGCAGGGCGGCGTGCTGGCCGGTGTGGCGCTGGCCCAGCCGGCACTCAAGCGCGCGCAAAAGCTGCAGCAGCGTGCGGCGCGGGTCGGGTTCGACTGGCCGGACCTGGCGCCGGTGCTGGACAAGCTGGACGAGGAACTGGCCGAAGTGCGCGATGCCCTGGCGCAGGGCGACCGCGACGCCGTGGCCGACGAACTGGGCGACCTGCTGTTCGTGATGGCGAATCTGGCCCGGCACCTCGAGGTGGACGCCGAGGACGCGCTGCGCCGCGGCAATGCCAAGTTCGAGCGCCGCTTTGCCTACATCGAGGCGGCATTGCAGGCGTCCGGCCGGCAGGCCGAGGACTGCACACTCGCCGAGCTGGATGCGCTGTGGGACGCTGCCAAGGCGCAGGGACTGTAAGGCGTGCCCGCTCAGGGCGGGGCGTCGTCGATCACCGGCGTACCCGGCCGGCTGCGCGACAGACCCCGAAACATGGCCACCGTGTCGCCGTCTGCGCCGCATACGGTGACGTCGTAAATACCGCTGCGCGGACGGCGCGCCACCTCGCGCGCGGTCGCGGTCAGCTGTTCGCCGGCGCGCGCCGGGCGCAGGAAATCGATGCTGCAATGCTGGGCGACGGTGAGCTCGTTGCCGCTGTTGCAGGCGTAGGCGAAGGCGGTGTCGGCCAGGCTGAAGATGAAGCCGCCGTGGCAGATGCCGTGGCCGTTGAGCATCACGTCCTGGACGGTCATGGTCAGCACCGCCTGCCCGGGGGCGCAGTGCTGGACCACGATGCCCAGGTGCTGGGCGGCTGTGTCGCGGGCGTAGAGCGCGCGTGAAACAGCCGCGGCCAGCGCAGATGAGGATTCAGGCTCGGACATGGTGAGCGAGGATAGCATCGGCATTGCGACGGACCTGTCCTGGCCGCAAACCCCGGCGCAGGCCATTGCATTGCAGCGCGAGCTGGCCGGCCGCGTCCTGCGGGTGGACGATGTCGGCAGCGTGCGGCGGGTGGCCGGCGTGGACGTGGGTTTTCCGGGCGGCGGCCAGATCGCCCGGGCGGCCGTGGCGGTGTTGTCGTTCCCAGACCTGCGGCCGGTCGAGCAGGCGCTGGCCGAGCTGCCGGTTGCGTTTCCGTATGTTCCCGGCCTGTTGTCATTTCGCGAGCTGCCGGCGGTGCTGGCGGCGCTGGCCGGTCTGGCGCAGCCGGCGGACCTGCTGCTGGTGGACGGTCAGGGTCTGGCTCACCCGCGCCGTTTCGGCATCGCCTGCCACCTCGGAGTGCTGACCGGGCTGCCCTGCATTGGTGTCGCCAAGACGCGCCTGGTCGGTGCGCACGATCCGGTGCCCGACCGGCGTGGTGCCTGGGTGCCGCTGCATGATCGCGGCGAGGTGATCGGCGCGGTGCTGCGCAGCCGGGTCGGCGTCAAGCCCATCTATGTCTCGGTGGGACATCGGCTGAGTCTGGAGCGAGCGGTCGAATGGGTCATGGCTTGCACCGGTCGCTATCGTCTGCCACAGACCACGCGCGCGGCCCATGCGCTTGCGTCGGCAGACGCGTAAAGTTTCGTTCCGCCGTTCCGATACGCAGACCATGTGGCAGGAGCGGTGTAGGATTCCCATGACATCTTCGATCAGATCGATCTCAGGCGGAAACATGTCCCAGCCAGAAGAGGCCGATCGACGAACCAACCGGCGTCGATCACGTGACGAGCGGCTACTGGTGCAAGTGGTCAGTGCGGTCGGTGCCCCCGAGCTGGCCGGAGCCACCTTGCCGTCGCGCACCTGCGACGTGTCATCAGGCGGCATTGGCCTGTGGCTGGACCGTGAGCTGGCGCCCGGCGTGCGGCTCGAGTTGTGGGTCAATGTGAACGGCTTGCCCGGCAAGTTCTTCCTGTGCGGGGAGGTGCGCTGGTCGCGGCCCGTGGCGCCGGACTACCTGCACGGGATTCAGCTGATCCCGGTGCCGGGCGACGATCTGGCGCGCTGGCAGCGCTGTTTCGAATGAGTCTTGTGTCGTGACGCGCGTTTCACAGCGACCTTGCGTATGAGTTCCCGCAAATCGGCCACGACCGGGGGCGACGACGTGTCTGTGCTTGCCGCGGCGCGCGACACCTTCCTGGCGGCCGTGCAGGCTGCTTTCGTGGCCATGCTCGGCAAACTCGACGATGCCCTTTTTGGGCTGGCGGAGTCTGCCGACAGCGATCTGGAGCGGGGCAATTACTTCGACGCCATCCGCGAACTGCGCCTCGGCCGGGAGACCATCGAAAGCCGCTTCATAGACAAGTTGCTCGCCTGCTGGCAGGCCTTGGAGCGTGGTGATGGACCTGCGCAACGCCAGCTGAGCGGGCAGGATCGCAGCGAGGTCATCGCGCTGACCGCCGCCGTGAGGCGGGCTGAAACCGAATGCGCCGACGCGCTGCGCGAAGTGCGCGACGGTCTGGCGCTTGCCGTGGGCGTGCCGGACGGCGACGAGATCATTGGACCGCGTCAGGTGTTCGCCGCGTTTGAGTCGGCGAGTCGGGACACGCCAGCGGATCCCGCCGTGCGGCTGGTGGTGCTGAAGTTCTTCGAGCGCCATGTGGGCGTGGCCTTGCCCGCGATCTACCGCGCCCTGGCGAGTGCCCTGATGTCGCCCTCGCAGAGTGCGACCCGCGGCTTGCCGACCACCCTGAGCGACCTGCCGCCGCTGCAGGCGCAGGCGGCGGATGTGGATCAAGGTTCGCCCGAGTTTGACCTGAACGATCTGATTCAGCGAGCGCTTGCCGGCGGTGAGACCGCCCCGAGCGGTGAGGCGATGAAGCTGCTGGCCACCCTGCAGCAGCACGACAAGCCGGGCAGCCGCAGCCGGTCGGCTTCGATCGATCTCGCGCGTTTCGCCACGCGGCCGGCCGATGCCGCGGGTGTCGGCGGGGATCTGTCGCAGCAGATGGTGCTGGACATGGTGGCGCTGCTGTTCGACAGCCTGTTCACGGACAGCGCAGTGCCGGTGTCGGCGCGCCTGCAGATCGCCCGGCTGCAGATCCCGTTTCTGCGCCTGGCGCTGCGCGATCGCGCCGTGCTGGCACGCCGCTCGCATCTTGGACGGCGCTTTTTCGATCAGTTGATCGCCGTCACCCGTGGCTGGCAGGAGCCGCTGACGGCGCCGCAGCAGGAACTGCTGGGAGCCCTGATCGACAGCGTCGGCGAAGCCTGCATGGACGATCATCGGGCATTCGCCGCCGCCGCCGAAACGGGCCTGGCCGACCTGCGCACCTTGTCTTTGCCCTCCCCGGATCCGACACAAACCGCGCAGTCGCATCGCAAGGCGCTGGCGGCGCGGGCCGAGAAGGAACTGGCCGAGCGGCGGCACCAGGTCGGGCGCTTGCCGGACCCGGTGGACGCGTTCCTGCGCACTCATTGGAAGCAGTATCTGGTGGACTGTCTGGAGCGCCACGGCGCCGACGCGTCACCCTGGCAGCAAGCATTGGCCACGCTGGACGCGTTGCTGTGGAGTCTTGGCCCCAAGGAAGGTTCTGCGCAGCAGCGCCTCGCCGAACTGCGTCCGCGCATGCTGCGTCGGCTGCGCCAGGGCATGGACCAGGTCGGCGTGTCGATGTTCGAGCAGGAGGCGTTCCTGGACACGTTGGACGAAATTCTGGATCGGGCCCAGGCCGGGCAGCCGGTCTGGGATTGGCAGGAAGAATCCGCGATTGACGAATTGCTCGGTACCCACGTTGCGGACCCGCCGCCGGCCAGCGGCGTGAGCGTCGTCGATCTGGGAACGCCGGTGCCGCCGGTGCACATGGCGGCGGTCGTTGAACCCGCGCCCCGGGCACCGGCTGCAACGCATCCTGCCACGGGGCAGGATGATGTGGCGCCGAGTCCCGAAGCCTCGGCACAGGAAGAAGTGGTGAGTCTGGAAGACCTGGCCGAGGAGATGGAGGTCGAAGATGTGGTCCCGCTGGCCCTGCCCGGCCAGGGCCAGAGTGAGCCGGCGCAGCTCGCGGACGCTGCGCCGGCCGGCGACGACGCGCGGCTGGAGGCTGTCGACGAGCGTGCAGACCGTGTAGACGAGCCCGAAGCGCCGGCCGTCACCGAACCGGAACCACCGCCTGCTGCGACCGGCGCGGGCACTCTGGAGGCCCTGCTGCGCCGGCGCGGCCTGACGTCTGTCGCGCAGGTGGAAGAGGTGGAAATCACCGAGCGGGGCGCGCGCGGCTGATCGCCGCTGCTGGCCCCCGGCGCCGGGCGGTCGTTGGCCAACCGTCCGGCTGCTGATGGCTGCGCCTTGAATCAATCTGTGGTCTGCGCGGACGAAACGGCACCAGTCGCCTTCAGCCACGCAATCTGCGCCGCCTCGAAACCCCAGTCCGCGAGAACCTGATCGGTGTCTGCTCCGACCGGGCGCGGGCCATGTTTCAGCTCCGGCCGGGTGCGGCTGAAGCGGGGTGCCGGGGCCGGGTGCAGCATGCCATCGACCTCGATGAAGCTCTCGCGCGCCACGGTGTGCGGATGGTGGGGCGCCTCGGCCAGCGACAGCACGGGCGCGAAGCAGGCGTCGCCGCCTTCCAGAAGCGCGGACCATTCGTCGCGCGTCCTGGTCTTGAAGATGCGGGCCAATTCGGCTTTCAGCTGCGGCCATGCTTTGGCGTCGTGCTGGTTCTTGAACAATTCCGGATCGGCGCCGGTTTCCCGCACCAGCGTGGCGTAGAACTGCGGCTCCATGGCGCCGACCGACACCCATTTGCCGTCGGCCGTCTCGTAGGTGTTGTAGTAGTGCGAGGCGCCGTCGAGCATGTTGCTGCCGCGCTCGTCCTGCCACATTCCGGCTTGGTGCATGGCGTAGAACATGCCCATCAGCACGGCGCTGCCCTCGACCATGGAGCAGTCGATGACCTGCCCGAGGCCGGATTTTTGCGCTTCGAGCAGGCCGCAGACGATGCCGAAGGCCAGGAACATGCCGCCGCCGCCGAAATCGCCCACCAGGTTCAGCGGCGGGATCGGCTTGCCGCCCTTCTCGCCGATGGCATGCAGCGCACCGGCCAGGGCGATGTAGTTGATGTCGTGCCCGGCGGCCTGCGCCAGCGGGCCGTCCTGGCCCCAGCCGGTCATGCGGCCGTAGACGAGCTTCTCGTTGCGTGCCAGGCATGTGTCGGGGCCCAGGCCCAGGCGCTCCATCACGCCGGGGCGAAAGCCCTCCAGCAGGGCATCGGCCTGCTCGACCAGCCGCAGCACGGTGGCGACACCGTCCGGGTGCTTCAGGTCCACGGCGAGCGATGGGCGGTTTCGCCCCAACAAGTCGGCCTTGGCGCCGCTGAACATGTTGCCGCCCGGCCGGTCGACGCGGATCACTTCCGCACCCATGTCGGCCAGCATCATGGCGCACAGCGGGCCCGGCCCCAGGCCGACCATTTCGATGACTTTGATGCCTTGCAGCGGTCCCATGCCTTGCTCCGGGGGTGTCGATGTGCGGTCGTGCGCCGCTCCCAAATGATGCCGGCGGCCATCATGCGCTCGCTGGCGCAGAGGCGTGTTCGGCGTTGTGGCACGTAGCTCAGGACCGGCCTAAACACGGGCTTTTCGCGCCCGTCAATGAACTTGGCGCCGGTTGACGCTCATGGCCTGCATGCGCAAGATTCATGCTAAACGAACGGTTGGGCGAATGGAAATTCACCATCCCCGGAGGCGCGATGGCGACACGCGATGTGACCGCACGGGACATGCTGCACCGTGCGGCGGACTGGTTCCCGCAGGGCGAGCGGGTGGTGGACGGCCTGTTTCGCTACACCTATCCACAGCTGCGCGAGCAGGTGCAGCGCTGCGCCGCGCTGTACCACCAGCTGGGCGTGCGCAAGGGCGATCGTGTCGCCCTGATGACGGTCGGCTCCGTGCAGCATGTGGTGGCGCTGTTTGGCGCCATCGAGCTGGGCGCGATTCCGGCAGCGCTGCACGTGCGCGAGTCGGTCGGCACGCTGAGCGGCGTCCTGGAACAGCTCTCGCCGCGGGTATTGGTCTACGACGGCGCCTTCGCCGGCGTGGCCGACGAGCTGCGGCAACGCAATCGGCTGGTGACCGGCTTTGTGCGCATCGTGTCGCCGCACACGCCGCCGGAGCAGCGGACGGCCGGCACTGACCCCATCCTGCCGCGCGATCTGGAGGGCTATCGCCTCGACTTCGAGCCGATGGAAATCCATGAGCACGACACGGCCATCATCGCCCTGTCGTCGGGTACCACCGGCCTGCCCAAGGGCGTGATGCACAGCAACCGCACGCTCATGGAAAGCGCCCGCGGCGGCAGCTATCTGTGGCGCATGATGCCGTCCGACGCCATGTGCAACATGATGTCGACGGCGTTCATCGGCTGGTACAACGTGACCCTGCCGGTGATCAACGCCGGCGCCAAGGTGGTGTTCATGCCGCACTGGGACGCGCAGGGCTTCCTGCAGGCGGTGCAGAACGAGCGCTGCACGCATGCCTTCCTGGCCCCGACCATGTGGCGCATGCTGCTGCGCCACGGCCTGGAAGGCTACGACCTGTCGTCGATCACCTCGGCCGGCTTTGCCGGCGAACCGATGGACACGGCCACGCTGCGCGAGATCAAGGCGCGCATCTCGCCCAATATCTTCAACATCTACGGCAGTACCGAGTCCGGCTCCTGCTCGGCCGGCACGGTGATGTTCCCGCACGACCTGCAGGACGAGTCGCGCATCGACAGCGTCGGGCGGCCGATGCTCAATTCGGACATCCGCATCATCAAACCGGGCGGCACCGCCGACGACGTGCTGCCGCCGGGCGAGGAGGGCGAGGTGCTGATCCGCGGCCCATCGGTGGCGGTCGGTTTCTGGTATCGCCCGGAACTGGCGCGCAAGGTGTTCGAGGGCCCGTGGTGGCATTCCGGCGACATGGGAATGATCGACGCCGACCGCTACCTGTACCTGCGCGGCCGGATCGACGACATGATCATCTCCGGCGGCATCAACATCCTGCCCAGCGTCGTCGAGGACGCCGTCATGCGCCATCCGGCGGTCAGCGAAGCGGCGGTGATCGGCGTCCCGGATGCACGCTGGGGTCAGCGCGTGGTGGCCTGCGTGGTCACGCGCGGCGAGGTGACGGCGCAGGAACTGGACGCTTTCGTGCACGAAACGGACCTTGCGTCCTACGCCCGCCCGCGCGAGTACCGCTTCATGGACGAGCTGCCCAAGGGCAACACCGGCAAGCTCAGCCGCAAGGGGCTGCGCGCGCTGCTGGCCGGCGACTGAGAGTCGGCAAGCAGACCCGAACATCATGCGCTGCTGGGGTCCTGCGCCGACTCCGGCGACCACCGCGTGGGCCGTAGGGAACCGGCGAAGCAGCCTACTTTCCCGATAGCCCTGAATGCGCCGTCGGAGAATCCGTGGCTGCAAGCTGCTGATTCGCTGGGCGATGGGAAAACTGTGGGAGCCCGGCTGCGGCGGGCGAGTGCGTGTCTGCCGGCCCGATTCTTGCGGCAAACTGCCCGCCGCCCGGACAGCGGGTGCGCGATTTTCCGGGCCAACACGAGCGCGAAATGCACTACCTGAACGAATTTTTCACCGCCCTGAACGGCATCGTCTGGGGCGTGCCGATGATCGTGCTGATCCTGGGCACGGGCCTGTATCTGCAGCTGCGGCTCGGCTTCATGCCGATTTTCAGGATCGGCCACGGATTTCGCATGGTGTGGAAAAGCCGCCAACCGGGCGCCGCCGGCGAGGGCGAGATCTCGCCTTTCGCGGCGCTGATGACCGCCCTGTCGGCAACCATCGGCACCGGCAACATTGCCGGTGTGGCCACGGCCATCGCCGTCGGCGGGCCGGGGGCGCTGTTCTGGATGTGGATGACGGCCCTGGTCGGCATGGCCACCAAATACGCCGAGGTCGTGCTGGCGGTGAAGTACCGCGAGGTGGACGCCAACGGCGAACACGCCGGCGGCCCCATGTACGCCATCAAGAATGGGCTTGGCAAACGCTGGCGCTGGCTGGGTACGTCCTTTGCGATCTTTGGCGGCCTGGCGGGGTTTGGCATCGGCAACATGGTGCAGGCCAACGGCATCTCCAGCGCCATCCACAACGCCTTCGGCGTCCAGACCTGGGTGACCGGCGTGGTGATGGCAGCGATCACCGGCGCGGTGCTGCTGGGCGGCATCAGGCGCATCGGGCGTGTCGCCGAATACCTGGTGCCGTTCATGTGCCTGCTCTACCTGGGCTGCGTGGCGGTGGTGCTGTATGTGTTCGCCGACCGCATTCCGCAGGCGTTGGCGCTGATCTTCACGCAGGCCTTCAACCCGACTGCTGCCACCGGCGGCTTTCTGGGTTCGACCGTTCTGATGGCGATTCAAAAAGGCGTGGCGCGCGGCATCTTCTCGAACGAAGCCGGCCTGGGCACCGCCGGCATCGCACAGGCTGCGGGCGCCACCAGCAACCCGGTCTATTCCGGCCTGATCGGCATGATGGGCACCTTCATCGACACCATCATCGTGTGCACGATGACCGGTCTGGCGATCATGGTCAGCGGCGTGTGGAGCTCCGGCGCAACCGGCGCCGTGCTCAGCTCCGCCGCCTTCGAGGCGGGCATGCCGGGCATCGGCAAATACCTGCTGGCGGTGACGCTGTCGCTGTTCGCGTTCACCACCATTCTGGGCTGGAGCTATTACGGCGAGAAGTGCTGGGAATACCTGGTCGGCACCGTGTCCGAGAAGCCGTTTCGGATTTTATGGACCGTGATGGTGTTCTTCGGGGCGGTGCTCAGCCTGGACTTCGCCTGGCTGGTGGCCGACACCCTGAACGCCCTGATGGCGATTCCCAATCTGATCTCGATACTGCTGCTCAGCCCGGTGATCGTCGGGCTGACGCGCGAGTACTTCGCGGCCGAGCGCGGGATTGCCGGCGCCCCGGTGCCGGTGCAACTGGATTAGCTTGCCGCCCGCCGGCTGACGTGGCCCATGTAACCATCCTCGTCGGCCGTCCGCGGCCTGCCGGTGGCGCGCGAGGCCTGGCCTGGTTCGGTCGACCGTAGAAGAACGGGCTGTCTCAAGCGGGAGGCCCGCGTCCATGTCCTGCTTCTGCCTTTTTTTAGCGGGGGCGGGGGCACGTTGGTCGTCATAAGTCCCCAGACGCAAGAACTGTCGCGGAGCCCAAGGGTCGAACCGAGTACCCCCTGCAGCGACGAGGAAAATTCCGATGGCTACGCCCAGCAATCACGACGTGGAAACAGGCAAAGGCGGCGAGACGCATCAACGCGTGCCTGCCAAAGGGAGCCACGACCCGGAAGGCCACCTGACCACCAACCAGGGTATCCGCGTCTCGGACAATCAAAACCAGCTCAAGTCGGGTGAACGCGGCCCGGTATTGCTCGAAGACTTCGTGCTGCGCGAGAAAATCTTCCACTTCGACCATGAGCGCATTCCCGAGCGCATCGTCCATGCCCGCGGCTCGGCCGCGCATGGCTATTTCGAACTCTACGAGTCGCTTTCGGATATCAGCAAGGCTGACCTGTTTCAGCGGGCCGGCGAAAAGACGCCGGTCTTCACCCGCTTTTCGACCGTCGCCGGCGGCGCGGGCTCTGTCGATACGCCGCGCGACGTACGCGGCTTCGCCGTCAAGTTCTATACCCGCGAAGGTAACTGGGACCTGGTCGGCAACAATATTCCCGTGTTTTTCATCCAGGATGCGATCAAGTTCCCGGACCTGATCCACTCGGTAAAGATGGAGGCCGACCGTGGCTTTCCACAGGCGGCCAGCGCGCACGATACGTTCTGGGATTTCATCTCGCTGATGCCAGAATCGACTCACATGATCATGTGGGCAATGTCGGATCGCACCATCCCGCGGTCGCTGCGCACGATCGAGGGCTTCGGCGTCCACACCTTCAGGCTGGTGAATGCCAACGGCAAGTCGACCTTTGTTAAATTCCACTGGAAGCCGAAACAGGGCCTGCAATCGACGCTGTGGGACGAGGCGGTAAAGATCGCCGGCGCGGATCCCGATTTCCACCGCCGCGACCTGTTCGAGGCCATCTCCCGTGGTGATTATCCGGAATGGGAGTTCGGCATTCAGGCCTTTGATCAAAAGTTTGCCGATGCATTGCCCTTTGACGTGCTGGACCCGACCAAGATCATTCCGGAAGAGGTGTTGCCAATCCGCATTGTCGGGCGGATGGTGCTGGACCGCTGGCCCGACAATTTCTTTGCCGAAACCGAACAGGTTGCCTATTGCCCGGCCAACGTTGTGCCCGGAATCGACTTTACCAACGACCCCTTGCTCCAGGGCCGGCTGTTCTCCTATCTCGATACGCAAAAGAGCCGACTGGGCACCGCCAATTTTCACCAGATTCCCGTCAATGCGCCCAAATGCCCGGTGATGAACTTTCAGCGCGACGGGCAGATGCAAATGCTTCAGCCCGAGGGCCGCGCCAGCTACGAGCCAAACAGCCTCGATGCTGCCGGCGAAGAAACTGGCCCGCGCGAATGCCCGGTTACCGGCTTCAAGACCTTCGAGGGTCGCGCCGAGCGTGACGAAGAGGGCGACAAGCTGCGCATCAGGCCGGAGAGCTTCGCCGACCATTACAGCCAGGCACGGCTGTTCTTTCGCTCGCTGGCCAAGCCGGAGCAGGCGCATCTGGCCTCGGCGCTGGTCTTCGAGCTGTCCAAGGTGGAACTGGAGCACGTGCGCACGCGCATGCTCTCCAACCTCGTCAACGTCGACCCTGATCTGGCCGGCCGGGTGGCGAAGGGCCTCAACGCGAGCGTGCCCAAGGCTTCGAAGACCGCGGCGCCGGTGCAGGATCTCGATCTGTCCCCGGCGCTGCGGATCATCGGCGGCCCGCGTCAGCTCGTCACGCTGGAAGGCCGCACGGTTGGCATTCTGATCGCGGACGGGTCGGATGCGAAGTGCGTGGCCGATCTGGTTGCAGCCGTTGGCGAAGCGGGCGCCCGACCCCTGATCATTGCACCCCGGGTCGGCGGCGCGAAAATGTCAGACGGTTCCTTGCGCAAGGCGGATGCCCAACTCGCCGGCTGCCCCTCGGTCATGGTCGATGCCATTGCCGTAGTCCTGTCCAAGGAAGGCTGCGACATGTTGATGAATGAGGCGGCGGCCATCCAGTTCATGATGGACGCCTTCGGCCATCTGAAGGCAATCGGCCATACGCCGGAAGCAAAACCCCTGCTCGACAAGGCGGGTGTCAAGCCGGATGCCGGCGTGGTACCGGCGGACAAGGCATTCGTCAAAGCCGCCGGCACACGCTATTGGGACCGTGAGCCCAGTGTGCGCATGTTGGCATAACGGCACGGGTGACCGGGGTGCCGCTAAAGATACGATGGCAAATCGATTCGAAGCGGCACCCCCTTATCAATAGCATGGAGATATTCAAATGCCAGCCAAATCCAAATCCCAGCAAATGGCCGCCGGCGCAGCGCTTGCGGCCAAGCGCGGCAAAAAGAAGGTCGCTGACCTGAAAGGCTCATCCAAGTCCATGTATAAATCCATGAGCGAAGGAGAGCTTCATGACATGGCGGCAACAAAGCAGAAGGGCAAGCCCGATCATGCATCGAAGTCGTGATATCGGCGAAGCAGTTCCGTCAGGGACACGTCGAATTGCTAGCGCCCGGCTATTGTATCCGGACGCCAATATCGAAATTTTTTTCCATTGCCTCGCTTGTCATGATCTGTTGGGGTTCGCAAGCTCACCCCAACCTACGGGCTGGCCGGCGCGCGGCGCCTGGCGCGGGAACTCGGGCCGGGCCACACCATCGTCACGCTGCTGTGCGACTACGGCCAGCGCTACCAGAACAAGCTGTGGAACCCGGCCTTTCTGCGTGAGAAAGGCCTGCCGACGCCCGACTGGCTGGAGTGAGGCAGCCGCGGCCAAGCCGGCCCGGGGAGCCCGGATAGCCGAATTAAAGATTGCGAGCCATCGGCGAACTGCAGGAGCCCGGCTTCGCCGGGCGATCATCGCGCAGAAAAGCTGCGTTACAAGGCTATTTCCGGATAGCGGGCGCTGGAAAATCCAGGATGGATTTATTCAGTTTCCTTCAAGCGCGTGCCGCCCCAGCCAGAACGGCGTGGGTGGATCGCCGCCAAGCG
Source organism: Immundisolibacter sp. (assembly GCF_014359565.1). Classification (NCBI taxonomy): domain Bacteria; kingdom Pseudomonadati; phylum Pseudomonadota; class Gammaproteobacteria; order Immundisolibacterales; family Immundisolibacteraceae; genus Immundisolibacter; species Immundisolibacter sp. The sequence goes on from NZ_JACIZD010000018.1 coordinate 44,843, forward strand.
CAGCGCTTGTCACGACAGGTCATGACCTATCGTGACCTGTTGGGGTTCGCAGGCTCCCCCCAACAGGCTTATTGCGCGCGAGCCGTAGCACCGCAGCGCGCGGCGAATGTGTATGCTTCTTTTCTTTATAGTGCTCGCCGCGCTTGATGCGTGGTCGCGCCCCCCTGAGTCCGAGCGTCAGGCTCCACATGGCAGATGTACTGCATCCGCGCATCCGATGCGAACTTGACGACGGCCAAACAGTCGTAGTGACCCCTGTGGCATTCCAGCCGCTGGGGGTGATTGACCTCTGGAAGATTCAGGCCGACCGCTCTGCAGGGCTTCAGTTCCGATTCCGCGGAAGGGGTGCCAAGTTTGACGGCGTTAAACAAGAGGGACAGCTAGACGTCTCGATGACACTGCACTTAACTATGGCACCAACGCCATACGCGTTGGTGGCAGGTGGCTGGCTACCTTTGCCCTTCGTATTGCCTCAACGGTTTCTGCTTGATCGCAATGTTGTCAGCACCCTTCGTCGAATCCGTGAGCACGGCGCCAGGGATGGAGATGCGACGTTCGAATGGTGGACAAATTTCTTCCAGGGTGGTGCTGCCATTTTCAACCCTCTCCCGTATGCATACGAGGGTGCACGCAGGCGTATACCAACCAAGGAAGAATTCGAACAGTCATTTTTGGAGGGCAGGCGAGAACTGGTCCAAGCGTTTCCTGACGCTACCATCATCGCGTTCCACGAAGCGCATGCAGAAGCCGCATACGCACAGCTTGAGGCTCTTGTCGTTCGAGGAGAGCGCGACGCCCGCTTTTTGTTGGATGCGGTGCCTCTGATTGTCGAACGAGTATCTCGAAGGTCAGAGGCTAAAGTACGGGACAAAATCCTTGAGCTTTCGCTCAAGCACGGAGTGATTCCCAACGCGCTAATTTGCCTAGCCATATTTTCTGCCCTCTTTGATGACGTGCATGGTTCCGTACCATCGATCGGAAGGCGCTTGGTTAAGCCGAAGGCGAATTACTCGTCAGAAGATGCATACAATGTGATTAGCGACCTTCGCCATGTCGAGTTGGCTGCCCTGAGCGGAGCAGTAGTCGACGACGGTCAGTTTGCACTTTGTACCGCTGACCGCGCTCTCGCCGAATTCTGGAGTGCACTAGCAGTACGCGGCGAGAGCACCGTCGATGCGCTACTCAATTTGCACTACTCCCTCGGCACTGAATTTATGCCAAGACTCCAGCAATCCGAGATAAATGAACTCGCAGCCCTACTCCGGTGAGCGCGGTACCCAGGTAGGGTGGGCAAAGCGAAGCGTGCCCACGCAGCGCGGCCGGTGATGGCGCCGACAACGTGGGCACGGCCTGACGGCCTTTGCCCACCCTACGACCTCTTACCGGGGATCCGGTTGACTGCAATGCTAGCAGTCATGACATTAGCACTCCGTCGGGGCGCAACATCTGCCAATATGCCTGAAGCTTTCGTTCAAAGGTCGCGAACGCGCCTTCGAGCACTCCGAGGACAAGATATTCGGCATCGAGAAAATCATGTTCGATCTTCTCGTACCAACAGTGAGTCAGCGCCGAAGCCTCAGGTACTCTTCCACGGTAACGAAAGAAGACGTCCAGGGACATGAGAAGCTGAACCTGTACCCAGCGGAATAGTGCCCATTCGGGAGTAACAATTTCAGCAGGAGGTAGTGGTTCCTCTCCGGGCGATGGTTCAAGGGCGCCGTAGAACTTCAAGACTGAGGCGGTATCGGTAGCGATGATGCGGATTGCTTCATTCTTGGCGCTTTCCCTATCGGAGTCACTGCCGCTCAACAATTCAGGAAAGACCTCGGCGATAACCTGCGCCCGCTGGATAAAGGAGGCAACGTTTCCACGGGTCTTGCAGTTTTCTTCATCAAGGGCTTCATCGGCGACTTCTGGGAATACGTATTTCCCAGTTGCAAGATCGGGATGAAACCGATAGCGAATGTCTATGATGTTTTCGGAAGGCTTTCCACTCGGAATGTGCGAGTCGATTTCCCTCCGGAGGAGGGCTTGGATTCAAGAATCAAGTGCAACACGATTTGAGAAATTGGCGATTTCTTCGGCCATGGCTTCGTCCGGTGTTCTCCAGTCCAAGGTTTTTCGAGGACGGCCGTTCAGAAGCCGGGCGATGTC
>NZ_JACIZD010000019.1 GCF_014359565.1 Immundisolibacter sp.
TGGCGTTTGCGGGCGCGGCACAGCCTCAGTGCGTCCTGAGGGAGCCCAAAACCCGAAATACCCGGCTGAAACGCGTACATTTACCCAATCCACATCCGAAAACGGGCCGTTTTTCCCCCAGCTCGGTCACGCGTTGGCGCCGTCATGTCCACGGCGCCGGTTTCGGTGGATTGATCAGCGATTCCCTTGGCTGATATTGAGCGCCTTAAACGCTTCGACATGCGAGCGACCGAGAACCGCTCGCTCCTTCACGTAAATATCGAAGGGACGTTTGTAGTTATGCGCCAATGCTACGAAATTGCGCACCTTGCGCTTGAGCGCCACATCAGTGACCAGGCCATGGCCGGTTTCGGCATCCAGGCGCGGCAGGTTGCCGGCGTCGGGGTCGCCATTGGGGTTGCCGTCCTTCACGTCGAACAGCAGGACGAAGTCATAGCGGTTGGCAAGGCTCATGCGGGTTCTCCCTGGGTGGCTTCGGTTTCGTGGTCGCGTTTGGTGAAAAAGGCCTGGCGCTGGTGGTAATAGCCGAGCGCGAAGCGGCCCTGATCGGGCAGATTCAGGTGGCGCGGGAACTCGTCGATGCCGCCCATGATTTCGCCGATCAGTTTTTCCATCTGGGTCGCGCGCCCGGGATTGAGCTTGCCAAGATGGTGGTTCTTGAGCCGCAGCAGCGTGGTGAACACCGCCACCGGCGTGGCCGAGGCAGCGCCGTAGTAGCGGTCACGGATGGTGGCGTTCAGGTTCGGGCTGGCTTCTTCCTGGATCTTTTCGAGCGTGGCAAACAGCCGACCGAGCCGGTAGGCGGCACTGGGGTTGTCTGGATCGAGCATGGGTGAGAACTCCTCCCGGGGTGGATTCGAAACGCGTTGGCGGCGGGCGTCGCGGTTGAGCCAGGCCTTGATGGCGGCGGCTCGCGGATAGCTCACCTGCTGCTCGGCGCGGCAGCGCTGCACGGCGGCGTTCAGCAGGCTGGCGGGATAAGGCAGGCCTTCGAGGATGGCGCGCATCACCTCGCCGCCGAGCCTGGGCGAGATGTTGTCGGCCTTGCCCTGCACCGCGGTGGCGGCCAGCAGGCGAAACAGCGACAGGTGCTCCGGGTCGCGCGGCGAGCGCACCACGGTAAGGTCGTCGAAGTGCTGTTTGATGCGCCGGGCCAGCTCGATGGCCGGCGCGGTTTCCCAGAGGCGCACGGCGATGCGCGCAGCGTTCGGCGCCAGGCCCAGCACGTAAAAGCGGGTGTCTTCACCGCCGACGGCAAAGCGCCCGGTCTCGACGGCGCGGTAGAGCGCGCGCAGGGCGTCGGCACCGCGGTCCGGGTCGTCCTTGGGCGGCTCGCCGAAAAAATCTGGCAAGGCGGCTTCGAGCTCGTGCGGCTCCTCGGCCCAGAACACCGTGGAGGCATCACCCACCTGGATGCGTTGGCGCGAGCCCTTGGCCAGCAGGTGGTTGAGCGCGGTGGTGTAGGCAAAGGCGGCGGCCTTGCCGACCGGCGCATTGGCCCCTTGAGCCTTGCCGTAGGAATTGAAGGCATCGAGGTTGAACGAGACGATGTTCGCGCCCGAACTTTGCGCGCCCCATACGCCCTTGATGGCGGCATGCAGGCGCTCAGGCGCGGTCTGCTCGCCGCTGACCAGGCAGGTCACTGTGGCTGCGTCACCCGGTTCCTCGCCGGTGAGGGTGGTCACCGCTGGGCGCTGACAAACCAGTTCCACGTCGCCATGCAGGCGAAAGCTGAGCAGCGGGTTGGTGGTCTTGATCTCCTCCCAGGCCGGGCAGGCGGCGAGCGCGTCGAAGTCGATGTGATCGAGAAATGCGCGCACGGCGGCGATGCCGGCATCTGCCCGCACCGCCTCTGGCAGCGCGTCGATGCGGGCGCGAAAGGCGGCATGCTGCTCGGCCACCCGCTGCGGCTTGCCGCGGGTGTCGATGCCGAGCACGTACTCGGCGGTATCCCAGAGCAGATTGGCAGCTATGTTTGATGCTCTCTTGACCGCTTGCGGCATCAGAAAACGCTGGGCGACTTTCTTTTTGCCCTCGCCGCTGCGGGTATCCAGGATCTGCACCAGGCGACCGTCACCGTCGATTTCCAGAATGAAGGGAATCTCCTTCTCCTCGAAGCCGTAGGCCGGCAGACGGTTGGCTGGGTCCGGGTCGGCCTGCTTGCGCCGGTAGTAGTCGCTGAGCGCCTGCAGAATCATGCGCGCACCTCCGTGCCATCGAAGTCCGGCACCGTCACCACGCCGCTCGTCATCTGCGCACGGAAAAAGCGCGGCACGGGATCGGCGGGATTGGCGAAGTCGAGGTCGTGCAGCATGAAGCCCAGATCGCGGGTCTCGGCGATGGGCGGCGGTTCGGCGGTCGGGTCCGTCACCAGCCGGAAGGCCGCCGCAAATTCCCGGCAGCCCAGATACGGCTGGTTCACGCATTGGCCCCTGCTGGCGCGGCGCTCGAACATCTCGCGGTATTTGGTGAACGTCTCGCCCGGCGGGGCATTGGCTTGCAAGGCCAATTCGGCGTGCAGGCGATAGGCCACGTCGCGCAGAAACAGCCCGGCGCGTTGCTGACGCTCGTCCTCGATATACAGCCCGAGATGGCCAGTGCCGGCGCGCATGGCGGTCTCGACGTTGCGCATGGAAACCACGCCGGCGACCTCGTTGCGGCGCAGGTTGATCCAGCGGATGGGCGCCAACACCTCGATGCGCCGCACCCGCCAGCGGATGGCCGGCTTCCACAGGATGGCCTCGAACACTGCGCGCGCCGCCGACGGCGTGATGAGGTCGTAGCTCACGCGCTCGACCTTCATCTCGGGCCGGGTGAAGCAGGCGAAATCGCCGCGGACTTCGAGGCAATAGGCTTTGGTCATGAAATGCTCCTTCAAACCATCAGCGGCCGGCTCGGAATGCCGCCGCCGTCCACACTCAGCCCCAACACCGGGTGGTAAAGCACGTCGCCCACCTGCACGAACAAGCCCGGCAATAACTCCTCGATATCCCCCTGCGCCAGCAGGCGCCGGGTGTCGCGCTGGGGGATGGTCACGGTGTAGCGCTGCAGGGCGCGCATCAGCCAGCGCCGGGTGCCGTCGCGGCGCAGTTGCGCAAGGTGCTGATCGACGCTGGCGTCCTGCCCCGCGGGGCCGCGGTAGCGCACGATGACGCTGGCCTGGTCGGCGTCGTCGATCAGGCGAAAACGCTCGGCGGCAGTGCGAAAGTTCACCGCTAGCGGCGGCTCGCGTTGGACGGTGAGCAGCTTGTCGATGCCGTGCTTGTCCAGATCGCACTGGTAATAGAGCTGGCGGAAGTAGCGCTCGAACAGCGCGCGGTCGAGCGGGTCGCCGGCATGCCCGTGCAGCACGCTGCGGCAGGCGCCCTCGCCCTTGGCGAGCAGGCCCGGCGGCGCGCCCTCGGGCGGCACGAACACCACCACTTCACCCAGGCCGTCCAAGCGGCCTTCGCGGTTGCAGCGCCCGGCGGCCTGGGCGATGGAGTCGAGCCCGGCCAACGCCCGGTAGACCACCGGGAAGTCAAGATCGACACCGGCCTCGACCAGCTGGGTGCTGACCACGCGTGTCGGCACACCGGCTGCGAGGCGCGCCTTGATGGCGTCGATGACATCGGCCCGGTGCGCGCCGCACATCAGCGCCGACAGGTGCAGGGTGCCCTTGGGCAGCAATGCGTGCAGTGCTGCGGCATGGCGGCGGGTGTTGACGATGGCCAGCACGCTGGGCTGCGCCGCAAGCTCGGCGGCAAGGTCTTCCCAGGCGGTGCGCGCCTGCCAATCGGCCGGCAGGCGCACGCGCACACGCCGCAGGTCCCGGTACAGCTCGTCCGGTGTTTGGACGTGCGGGCCGCCCTGCATCAGCTCGCGCACGTCATCGAGCCCGGCGATGTTTTTCTGCGGGTCGAAATACTCCTGGCGCGCCAGCGCCGGCTGGGTGGCGGTGCTCAGCACCACCGTCACGCCATAGTGGCGGGTGAGCAGGTTCAGCGCGCCCAGGATCGGTTTCAGGAATTCGGGCGGCAGCAGCTGCGCCTCGTCCAGCACCACCACGCTGCCGACGATGTTGTGCAGCTTGCGGCAGCGGCTGGTACGCGCGGCGAACAGCGACTCGAAAAACTGCACACTGGTGGTGACGACGATGGGCGCGTCCCAGTTCTCGCAGGCGAGGCGGCTGCGCAGGCGCTCGCGGCCGGGGTCGGATTCGGCGTTGCTGTGGTGCTCGATGACCGCTTCGCCGAAGATGCCGCGCAGCACATCCGCCGTTTGCTCGATGATGCTGGTGTAGGGGATCACATAGATGATCCGCCGTTGGCCGTGTGCGAGTGCGTGGTCGAGCGCGAAGGCCATCGAGGCCAGCGTCTTGCCGCCGCCGGTGGGCACGGTGAGCGAGAAGATGCCGGGCGCGTCACTGGCCTTGGCGCGGCACTGGGCGAGGATGCGCGCGCGCAGGCGGTTGACCGGCGTGTCTGGCGCCTGCGCTGCGAGCGTGCCCATGTGGGCGTCGAGCGCCGCGCGTAGCGTTGCGAGTTCCGGCCAGGCGCCGCGGGCGCTGGCCTTGCCTTCATCCATGAAGGCTTCGGTGTCCAGAAAATCGGCATCGACCAGCGCCGAGAACAGCATCCGCAGCCACAACGCGAAGCCTGCCGAGCCGCCGGGCAGGTTGCGCAGCTCCGGCGCGAAATCGCCGTGGTCGAGGATCTCCGGCGGCGCCGCGGCCAAGGCTTCCTGCAACTCGGCGCGGCTCGCCTCGGCGTCGAGGCGCGCTTGTAGGCTGCTGAGGTCCGAGTGCCAGTCGTAGAGCCCGGCGTGGTGGCCGGCAATCAGATACGCCAACACCCGGCCGGCGATGCCGAAGCGCTCGCAGGCCAGCAACGCGCCAGCGGTGGAGTGGCTGACTCGGCCGGCGCCGCCTTCGATGTGCGCGTTCTCCGCGTCGGCGGCACTCGCCGCGCGCAGGTAGCGCTGAAAACCCGGCCGGTATTTGCCGAGGTCGTGCCACAGACCGGCCAGGTGCGCCCAGGCCTGGCCACCGAAAGGCGCGGCGTGGCCCGCGGCCAGCCGCGCGACCTCCTGCAGGTGCTCGACGAGTGAGTGCAGTCGAAGATCGCTTTCCCCAATCGCGGTGTGGGCCAGTGCACCTGCCGCTGTAGCGTTGTCTGTTGCGCTGGTCATGGCTGCCACTCCAACACGCGCTTCCCCCGTTTAGGGGTGGATGGCTGCCTATGGTGAACCTCTACAGTCTTGTTTCCTGAGACTGTGAGCCGGTGTGGAGAAATTTTTTCTGCGCTGTAGTGGCGTAGGGAGCATAACGTCAGGGCCTGCGCTTCGGCAGCGTGCGGACCGAGCGGTGGGGCAGGGCGGGTCACCACCGTCGGCTTCGGCAGCCGGCGTCGTTGCGGTGCCGTGAATCGGGCCGGCCAGGCCGTCTTCGGTCAGGCCGCCTGTTTTTCCAGTATCAGCGTGAACCCTGTGCGCGAGCGCTGGCGGCCTGGCGCCACCCGATAGCTGGTCAGCACTGCGGGGTTGTAAGGCGTCACGTGGGCCAGCTCGAAGCGGAGTGAGGTGGACAGCATGGGTGCGCTGATGGCCAGCATGCCGGCGCCTGCCGGCTTGTGTTGGTGCGACGTCAGTGGCTACACCGGCTTCGCCTGCATCGGCAGGTTCGATACTTGATCGCCAAGGCGACAGCGAGGCTTGCCACGGCGTGCGGATTCGCATGCGCGGGAATCCAGGCCGCCACTGCGGGGGGCGTATCTTGTCGCCGCCATCGCGTTGCATGACACTGCAGAAACGTCAAACCAAACATGAGGAGAACAGTGTGGATTTGGGCTATTCGGGGATGAGCGTGGTTGTGACCGGTGCGGCGTCCAACATCGGCCGGGCGATTGCGCTGGGTTTTGCGGCCGAAGGCGCGCGGGTGACCATCGGTGACATCGATGCCGAGCAGGCCGGTCGCGTGGCCGGCGAGGCGCGGGCGCTGGGCGGGCAGGCGCAGGCGGTGACGACCGACGTGACCGATCTTGCACAGGTGCAGGGCCTGTTCGCGGCCGCCGAGACGGCGCACGGGCCGGTGAAGGTGCTGGTGAATGCGGTCGGTTGGGACCAGCTGATGTACTTCACCGAAACCACGCCGCAGTTCTGGGACAAGATCATTCGCATCAACTACGTGGGGGTGCTGAACTGCACCAAGACGGCGCTCGACGGCATGCTCAAATCCGGCGGTGGGTCGATCGTATCGATCAGTTCCGATGCCAGCCGTCAGGGCGAGGCGCGCGAGGCGGTTTATGGTGGCGTCAAGGCGGCCATCAACAGCTTCATGAAGAGCATCGCGCGCGAGAATGGCCGCTTTGGCGTGCGCTGCAACGTGGTCTGTCCGGGCGTCACCATCCCGGACGAGCAGAGCGAAGTCGGCGCAAACAGCATGTGGGCCAACAAGGGCGCCATGTTCACCGATGAACAACTGGAAAAAGTGGCCAAGGCCTTGCCGCTGAAGAAAATCGGCAAGCCGCGGGACATCGCCAACGCGGTATTGTTTCTGGGTTCGGACCGGGTGGCCGGACACATCACCGGTCAGGTGCTGTCGGTCAGCGGCGGCTATTCGATGGCCGGTTGACGGTTCAGACTCAACACGAGGACGCGTTCATGCACAAATCTCTGGCTCCGCAAACGATCATGGTGCCGCTGACCACGGATCGGCCGGCACGGCTGGCCCTGCGCGCGGCCGCCCAGATGACCCGCGAACTGGGCAGCCGGCTGATCCTGGCCTATGTGTCGCCGGAACCGGGCCAGATGGGCCAGGTCGGCTTTCGTGTGGAGAGCCTGGACCAGATTCGGGATCGGCTGGAAGGCGCGCTCGGCGCCATCATCCAGGAAGAAATCGGCGACCTGCCGCACCAGGCGGTGGCGCGGGTGGACGAGCCGGCCGAGGGAATCGTCGCCCTGGCGCGTGAGCACGGTGTGGACCTGATCGTGCTCGAAACTCGGCCGCGCTCGCTGCTGGAGCGGGTATTCAACCCGTCGGTATCGGCCAAGGTGGTGCATCACGCGCCCTGCGCGGTGCTGGTGTTACCGTCGCCGACGGCATGAGGATTTACGAAGACCGCGTAGCCCCGAACCCGCGCCGCGTGCGGGTGTTCCTGGCCGAGAAGGGCATCACGGATGTCGAATTCGTCGCCGTCAGCATCGGCGAGGGCGGCATCCTGACGCCGGAGTTCCTGCGCCGCAATCCGCTGGCCCAGGTGCCGGTTCTGGAACTGGACTACGGCAGTTACCTGACGGAATCGGTCGCAATCTGTCGTTACTTTGAGTACTTGCAGCCGAAACCTGCGCTTTTTGGAGAGCCTGGCCTCGACATGGCGCGGGTGGAGATGTGGAACCGGCGCATGGAGTTCGAGCTGTTCTGGCCGATTGCCAACGTGTTCCGGCATATCCATCCGTTCTTCAAGGGCAAGCACCCGCAGTTGCCGGAGTACGGTGAGGTATGCCGGGCGCATGCGCTCAAGCGCCTGGACTGGCTGGATGGCGAACTGGCCGACGGGCGGCCGTTCATCGCCGGTGACGTGTACACCATCGCCGACATCACGGCCCTGTGCGGCATCGATTTTGGCCGCGTCAGCGGCATCCGCATCGGCGAGCGGCCGCACCTGGCGCGCTGGCACGCCGCTGTTTCTGCCCGGCCCAGCGCGCAGGCCTGAACCGGTCTTGACGCCGACGGCCCTCTTTCGCGCATAAAATAACTGAACGACCGTGTACTTCTGACGTGGCCAAGGATGGCCTGGCTCACGCGCGAGGAGACCTCGGTGTTCGACGACCTGTCCATGCGCACGTCCTTCGGCCTGGACGATGACGCGCTGCGGACCCGCCCGACCGTGTTCCGCGACGATCTTTTTGCCGGTCAGACCGTACTGGTCACCGGTGGTGGCAGCGGTATCGGCAAGGCGATTGCCGTGCTGTTCGCGCGGCTGGGCGCGTCGCTGATGATCTGCGGCCGACGCCCGGAGCCGCTGCAGGAAACACTCGCTCTGCTGCGTGACCTGGGCGCCGATGCCGACGCGCAGGCCATGACCATCCGCGACCCGGACCAGGTGCAGGCGCTGATCGACCACACCTGGCAGCGCTTCGGTCGGCTCGATGTCCTGATCAACAACGCCGGTGGGCAGTTTGCGCAGCCGGCGCTGGACCTGAGCCCGCGCGGCTGGAACGCGGTCGTGGATACCAACCTGAACGGCACCTGGTACGTGACGCAGGCCGCCGCACGCGCCTGGCGCGAGCACGCGCATCCGGGCAACGTGGTCAGCATCGTGCTCGACAACTTCCGCGGCATGCCGTCGATCGCGCATTCCAGCGCCGCCCGTGCGGCGGTGATGAACCTGGCGCGCACGCTGGCGGTGGAGTGGGCGCCGCACCGCATCCGCATCAACTGCGTGGCGCCTGGCGCCATCGAGAGCAGCGGCTTTGCGCAGTACCCGGCCGGGCAACTGAACCAGTTCTACAACGCCAATCCGATGCGGGCGCTGGGCGACGTGTACGACGTGGCCGAGGCCTGCGCGTACCTGGCAAGCCCGGCAGCCAAGTTCGTGACCGGCGAGACGCTGGTGGTGGACGGCGGCGGGCAGCTGTGGGGCGAGACCTGGCTGACGCAGCGCCCGGACCATTTCAAGAGTTTTTGAAAACAATCAGTTAGAGGATAAATCGAATCATGTCCGAAACCAATTACCAGGGCCCCTTGCTGTCGGCCGACTCGCATGTCGTGGAGCCGCGCGATTTGTGGGTCAAGCGCATGGACAGCAAATGGCGCGACCGCGCGCCGCGGATCGAATCCCTCGATGGGCTTGGCGACTGCATGCTGGTGGATGGCCTCAAGCCCCGTCCGCTGGCCTTCGAAGGGCCGATGATCGAGTTCAAGGCGCGCGGCGTCGAGATTCCCAAGATCACCGATTTTCGCTACGAGGACACCCGCCCCGGCGGCTGGGACCCGGACGCCCGCATGCAGGACCAGGACGTGGATGGCGTCAGCGGTGAGGTGATTTATCCGGGCGTCGGCCTGTTCGTGTGCGAGACGCCGGACGCCGAGTACGAGTACGCCGTCTGCCGCACCTACAACGACTGGCTGGCCGAGTTCTGCAGCGCGCATCCGACGCGTCTTAAAGGCGCCGCCCTGCTGCCCGGCAAGGGGCCGACCGAGTGGGCCGTGGCCGAGGCTGAGCGGGCGATCGGCAAACTGGGCCTGGCAGCCGTGATGTTGCCGGCCACCAATACCGCCCAGCCTTACAACCAGCCGGTGTGGGATGCGCTGTGGGCGCGGCTGGAGGAGATGCGCGTGGTGGCGACGTTTCATTTGGGCGGAACGAGCTTTCCGACGCATATCCGCGGCCCGGGCGCCAGCGGCTCGCTGGTCTGCGGCGGCAAGTTCCAGCAGCTGGCCGAGCCGCTGAATCTGGTGATCTGGGGCGGCGCGCCGATGCGCTTTCCGAACATGAAATGGTCCCTGGTCGAGGGCGGCATCGGCTGGATCGCCGCTGTGCTCGACCTGATGGACCACTGGTGGAACGACCACAAGGGCTGGATGAAGCCGCGGCTCGAGGAAAGGCCCAGCACCTATTTCCACCGCAATTTCTTCGCGACCTTCGAGGACGACCGGGCCGGCGTGCGTACGCGCGACATCATCGGCATCGACAACATCATGTGGGGTTCGGACTACCCGCACACCGAGGGCGTGTGGCCGTTCTCGCGTCGCCAGGTGGGGCGCGACTTTGCCGACTGCCCGGCCGACCAGACGCGCAAGATCGTCTACGAGAACGTGGCGCGGGTGTTCGGGTTTCCGATCGTGGCCTGACGGCGTTTTCGCCGCCATCATTTTCGGTGCAGGAGGCCCGCGGGCGGGAGCGGCCTGGCTGGGTTGTTCGCGGCGAGGGCGCCGCTCCCACGGTCATCGCCGCGTTTCCTGATCGGTGGCCCGGCGGGCTTCGGACTGCCGGGCCACCCCTGTGACTTATAACTTGAGCAAGCGCTTCAGGTTACCGGCGTAGATGGCGGCTTTCTCGGCCGGCGGGATGGCCAGGGCCTCGATGCTGAACACCGTCTCGCGGGTGAACAGCGACCCGCCCTTGGTATCGAAGGGCGTGTCGGTGCCAAACAACAGCTTGTCGGCGCCAAAGAACGCGTAGGCTGCGTGCATGCCGCCGACCGAGCCCATCACCGCCGTGTCGTTGTAGAACATGCGGTAGTACTCGATCACCGGCTTTTGCAGGCGCTCGAGCGCGTCACCCATCTGGCCGAGGGCCTGGAACAGCGGGTAGACGTACTCGATGCGTTTGTCGAAGTAGGGAATCATCGCCCCGGCGTGGTGGGTGATGATCTTGATGTCCGGGTGGCGGTCCAGCACGCCGGAAAAGATCAGCCGCGTCATGGCCATGCTGGTCTCGAACGGCCAGCCGAAGATCTGCCACATGGCGTACTGCGAGCGGTCCTCGTCCACGTAGTCTGCCCGCATCGGCGTGCGCGCCGGGTGCAGCCAGATCGGCAGGTCGAGCTTGGCCATCAGCTCATAAAACGGCATGAACTCGGGCGCGTCGATGGCCCGGCCCTGGCAGTTGGTATAGATCAGGATGCCTTTCATGCCCAGTTGCGTGACGGCCCGCTCGGCCTCGCGCAGGGCGGCGTCCATGTTGTTCATGGCAATCGTGCCGACGGCCATGAAACGATCCGGCCGCTTGGCCGCCATCTCGGCAATGGCGTCGTTGGCCACCGTGGCCAGTTCGGCAGCGAGTTTCGGATCGCTGACCACTTCCTCGATCGGCGGCGTGGCGATGGTCAGCACCTGCTGGTCGATGCCCAGACGATCCATCATGGCGATGCGCGGTGCCAGATCGACCATCTCCGGAATTTTCGCCGGCAGATCGCCCAGGTAGAAGTCCTTCACCGCCGCGCTGAAGCGATCGATGTAGGGCTTGGGCATGACGTGGGTGAAACAATCGATCTTCATTGCGGGCTCCTCCTCGGGCTGTTGTGACGGGCCAGTGTAGGAGGGCGGCTTGCCGATCGACAACGCCGATTGAAAATGACCGCGCTCAGGCCGCCTGCCGTCCGGGCCGCAGCAGCACGTAAATCGACAGCGCGCCCAGCAACGCGAACCACAGCAGCGCCCAGGCGGCGATGCCAAGGCCCAGGAACTGCCAGGCGTTCTCGGCACACTCGCCGGAGCCGCGCAGGATCATCGACAGGGTTTTCAGCAGCGGAAAGTTCTCGACCATGTAATCCAGGCCCGGCCCGCAGGCCGGCACCTGATCGGCCGGCAGGGATTGCAGCCACACCTGGCGACCGGCGACGCCAGCGCCGAGCGCCGCCGCCAGCAGGCCGAGGCCTGCCACGATGCGGGTGCCGATGCGGCCCGGGCCGATCAGCGCGCCGGTCAGGAAGCTCAAACCCAGCGCCATGAACGCCAGCCGCTGCAGGATGCACAGCGGGCACGGTTCGATGTTCTGCACGAACTGCAGGTAGTAGCCGAAGCCGAGCAGGCCGGCGCAGGCCGCTGCGCCGAGCGCGAACCACTGACGGGAACTGGGGATGGGCACGGCTGTTTCCGGGTCGATTCAGATGTCAGACAAGGCACGGGGCGCCGCAGCGCCCCGTGCCCGACCGCGACGGTGACCTCAACCGAAGTTGCGCGCCACGAAGTCCCAGTTGACCAGGTTCCAGAACGATTCCACGTACTTGGCCCGCGCGTTGCGGTAGTCGATGTAGTAGGCGTGCTCCCACACGTCGCAGGTCAGCAGCGGCGTCTGCCCGGCAGTCAGCGGGCAGCCGGCGTTGCTGGTGGACACCAGTTCCAGGCCGCCGGCGGCGTTCTTCACCAGCCAGGCCCAGCCGGAGCCGAAGGTGGTGACGGCGGTCTGGCTGAATTTTTCCTTGAAGGCGTCGAACGAGCCAAAGGCCGTGTCGATGGCAGCCGCCAGGGCGCCGGTCGGCTTGCCGCCGGCCTTGGGCGCCAGGCAGTTCCAGTAGAAGGTGTGGTTCCAGATCTGCGCGGCGTTGTTGAAGATGCCGCCGCTGGACTTGCGCACGATGTCTTCCAGGGACAGGTTTTCGAACTCGGTGCCCGGAATCAGCTTGTTCAGGTTGTCGACGTAGGTCTTGTGGTGCTTGCCGTGGTGAAACTCCAGGGTTTCGGCCGAAATGTGCGGCGCCAGGGCGTCGATGGCGTAGGGCAGGGGGGGCAGTTCGTGGGTCATGGGGGTTCCTCGTTGCTGGAAATTGGGACGTGCAGAGGCCAGTCCGGGATAAGGTGTCGGGCCAGCCGCAGGCCGGCACGGCCTTTGCAATGACGAAGTTGCAAGGCGAATCGAGTCTAGCAGGTTGCGGCAGCAGTTCTGCCAGTTGCACGGCGGTGGGCGGTTTTGGCGCGCACAACCGGCTCGGTTTGGATGAATGGCGCGTGGCCGATCCGTCCCCACGGTGCAGGCGATGACGGTTTGCACATTTGTGGGGCATGCTGTGGATGGATAAAATCGCCGGTTCGTTTCCGGCGGCCCCCGACCGGTCGGGGGCGCCGGCTGCCATTCCGGCGCCGTTACCAGAGACCTTATTGGAAACTCAGTGAGCACGAAACCCGATCTATCGGACACGCTGTACCGCGAGCGCTTCGAGCGCGACAACTGCGGTTTCGGCCTGATCGCCCACATGGACGGGGAAGCGTCGCACGGGCTGGTGACGACCGCCATCCAGTCCCTGGCGCGCATGACGCACCGTGGCGCGATCGCCGCCGACGGCAAGACCGGTGATGGCTGCGGGCTGCTGATACGCAAGCCGGACCAGTTCCTGCGTGCCGTGGCGTCGGTTGCCGGCATGGGCATCGGCGAGAACTACGCCGTCGGCTCGGTGTTCCTGAACCGCGATCCGGCGCTGGCGCAGGAAGCGCGCCAGGTGCTGGCGGCCGAACTGGCCTGCGAGGGCCTGGGCATTGCCGGCTGGCGGCAGGTGCCGGTCAATCCCGAGGCCTGCGGCGAGCAGGCGCTGGCCATGCTGCCGGGCATCGAGCACGTGTTCGTGACGGCGCCGCGCACGCTGACCGACGAGGACTTCAACCGACGCCTGTACTTCGCCCGTCGGCGCGCCGAAAAGCGCATCGAACCGGGCGATCCGGAGTTCTACGTCACCAGCCTGTCGTGCCATGTGATGGTCTACAAGGGCCTGGTGATGCCCGACCGGCTGCCGCAGTTCTACCCGGACCTTGGCGACCCGCGCTTCGCCTCGTCGGTGTGCGTCTACCACCAGCGTTTTTCGACCAACACCTGGCCGCGCTGGCAGCTGGCCCAGCCGTTTCGCTATCTGGCCCACAATGGCGAGATCAACACCGTGCAGGGCAACCGCTACTGGGCCATGGCGCGCGGGCACAAGTTCGCCAGCCCGCTGTTCCCGGAAGTCGAGGACATCCTGCCCCTGGTGTCGACCTGGGGTTCGGACTCGATGAGCCTGGACAACATGCTCGACGCGCTGCTGTCGGGCGGCATGGACGTGTTCCGGGCCATGCGCCTGATGATCCCGCCGGCCTGGCTGCACGTGCCGGGCATGGACCCGGATCTGCGTGCGTTCTACGAATACCACGGCATGATCATGGAGCCGTGGGACGGGCCGGCCGGTATCGTGCTGACCGACGGTCGCTACGCCGCCTGCACCATGGACCGCAACGGCCTGCGCCCGGCGCGCTGGGTGGTGACGCGCGACCGCATCATCACCCTGGCCTCCGAGATCGGCGTGCGTGACTACGCCCCCGAGGACGTGGTGGCCAGCGGGCGCCTGATGCCCGGCCAGATGATTGCCGCCGATACGGAAACCGGCGAACTGCTGCTGCCGTCCGACATCGACGAGCGGCTGAAGCGTCGCCAGCCCTACCGGCGCTGGCTGCAGCGGCACGTGCGGCGCCTGGACGACATGGAAAACGGCGGCTTTCAGGCCGAGGCCCTGACCGGCGGCGACCTGAAAGCCCAGCAGAAGCTGTTCGGCCTCAGCTACGAGGAGCGCGAGCGGATCCTGCGCGTGCTGGCCGTGGATGGTCAGGAGGCGGTCGGCTCGATGGGCGACGATGCGCCGATGGCCGTGCTGTCCGAGCAGCCGCGTTCGCTGTACGACTATTTCCGCCAGTCCTTTGCGCAGGTCACCAATCCGCCGATCGATCCGCTGCGCGAGACCATCGTGATGTCGCTCAGCACCAGCTTCGGGCGCAATCACAACGTGTTCGAGGAGACCCCGGATCACGCCCGGCGGCTGGTCACGGCCAGCCCGGTGCTCAGCCGCGAGCGTTTCGAGCGGCTGCTCAAGGTGGACGATGCGGATTACCCGAACGTGGTGATCGACCTGTCCTACCCACGTCCGGATGCCGGCTACACGGGCCTGAAAATGGCCATCGAGCGCATCTGCGCCGAGGCCGAGGCAGCGGTGCGCGATGGCAAGGTCATCATCGTGCTCAGCGACCGCGCGGCGTCCCCGCAGCGTCTGCCGGTGCCGGCGGCGATGGCCACCGGTGCCGTGCACCATCACCTGACGCGCCTTGAACTGCGCTCGGACGCCAACCTGGTGATCGAGACCGCCAGCGTGCGCGATCCGCATCACTTCGCGGTGCTGCTGGGGCTGGGTGCGACGGCGATTTATCCGTACCTGGCCTACGCCAGCATTGCCGACATGCTGGGCGTGGATGGCGCCGAGCGCGGCTGCGCCAATTTCGCCGCCGGCATCAACAAGGGCCTGCTCAAGATCATGTCCAAGATGGGCATCTCGGTCCTGCCCAGTTACCGCGGCGCGCAGCTGTTCGAGGCCATCGGCCTGCACGACGAAGTGATCAGCCTGTGTTTCGAGGGCGTGGTCAGCCGGCTACAGGGTGCAGGCTTCGATGATCTCGAGGCCGACCTTCACTTGTTGGCCGATGCTGCCGCAAGCAGCCGCAAGCCCTTGTTTCAGGGTGGATTGCTCAACTACGTCCACGGCGGCGAGTACCACGCCTTCAACCCGGACGTGGTGACCACGCTGATCCGCTGCGCCCGCAGTGGCGACTACGAGGACTACAAGACCTTCGCGCGACTGGTCAACGAGCGCCCGGTGGCGACGCTGCGCGACCTGCTGGACCTGCGTCTCGGCAAGCCCATACCGATCGACCAGGTGGAGCCGATCGAGGCCATCACGGCGCGTTTCGACTGCGCCGGCATGTCGCTGGGCGCCCTGGGGCCGGAAGCGCACGAGGCGCTGGCGATCGCCATGAACCGCCTGGGCGGGCGCTCCAACTCCGGCGAGGGCGGCGAGGATCCGGCCCGCTACGGCACCGAGCGCACCTCCAAGATCAAGCAGGTGGCCTCCGGGCGCTTTGGCGTGACGCCGCATTACCTGGTCAACGCCGAGGTCCTGCAGATCAAGATCGCGCAGGGCGCCAAGCCCGGCGAGGGCGGCCAGCTGCCAGCCAACAAGGTGGACGAGCTGATCGCCCGCCTGCGCTGCACCATGCCCGGCGTGCCGCTGATTTCGCCGCCGCCGCATCACGATATCTACTCGATCGAGGACCTGGCGCAGCTCATTTTCGACCTCAAGCAGGTCAACCCGCAGGCGCTGGTATCGGTCAAGCTGGTGGCGCAGGCCGGCGTCGGCACGGTGGCGGCCGGGGTTGCCAAGGCCTACGCGGACCTGATCACCATCTCCGGCTACGATGGCGGCACCGGTGCCAGCCCGCTGACCTCGGTCAAGTACGCCGGCATCCCGTTCGAGATCGGGCTGGCCGAGACCCACCAGGCGCTGCTGGCCAACAAGCTGCGCGAGAAGGTGCGCGTGCAGGCCGATGGCGGCCTCAAGACTGGTCTGGATGTCATCAAGGCGGCCATGCTGGGCGCGGAAAGCTTCGGTTTCGGCACCGCGCCGATGATCGCGCTGGGCTGCAAGTACCTGCGCATCTGTCATCTGAACAACTGTGCCACCGGCATCGCCACGCAGAACGAGGAATTGCGCAGCAAGCACTTCGTTGGCCTGCCGGAAATGGTCGAGAACTACCTGCGCTTCGTGGCGCAGGAAACGCGCGAGCTGCTGGCGGCACTGGGCCTGCGCAGCATGGAAGACCTGATCGGGCGCACGGATCTGCTGCAGCCGCGCGCCGGCACCACCGCCAAGCAGCGGCATCTGGACCTGAATCCCCTGCTGACCGGCAACGGCCTGGCAGTGGACGGTAAGCATTTCTGCACCGCCGCCTGCAACGAGCCCTACGACAAGGGCGAACTGGCCGAACAGATGGTGGCCGATACTCTGGATGCCATCGAGCACGCTCGCGGTGGCATCTTCCATTACGAGATCAGCAACACGCACCGCTCCATCGGCGCGCGGCTGTCGGGTGAGATCGCCCGTCGCTGGGGCAATCACGGCATGGAGCACGCGCCGATCACCCTGAAGCTGCGCGGCCACGCCGGGCAGAGTCTGGGCGTGTGGAATGCTGGCGGCCTGCACCTGCTGCTGGAGGGCGACGCCAACGACTACGTCGGCAAGGGCATGGCCGGCGGCAAGATCGTACTCAGCCTGCCGCGCGCCAGCCGCCTGCAGTCGCACCTGACCCCGATCATGGGCAACACCTGTCTGTACGGCGCCACTGGCGGCAAGCTGCTGGCCGCCGGGCAGGCCGGGGAGCGCTTCGCGGTGCGCAACTCGGGCGCCATCGCGGTGATCGAGGGCGTCGGCGATCACGCCTGCGAGTACATGACCGGCGGCGTGGTGGTGGTACTGGGGCCGACCGGGGTCAACTTTGGCGCCGGCATGACCGGCGGCATGGCCTTCGTCTACGACCCGGACAACCGCCTGCCGGAGCGCTACAACCCGGAGCTGGTGGAACTGCACCGCATCAACACCGAGGACACGGCCATCTGCGTCGGCTTCTTGCGCGGGCTGCTGCGCGAGTTCGCCGAGGAGACGCAAAGCGAATGGGGTCGCCGGATCCTGGACAATCTGCCGGACCTGCGCGGCAAGTTCTGGCTGGTCAAGCCGCAGGCCAGCGAGCTGGCCGGCCTGCTCGACGCCGTGCGCGCGCCACGCTGAGCGGCCGCGCCGTCGTCGCCCCCCGTCCCGACAACAAAGCGAACACCGACTCATGGCTGCCGCCCCCAAGCCCCGCAAGAATCCGCTGCAGTTCCTGGACGTGCCGCGTCAGCTCGACAAGCAGCCGGCGCCGCAGCGCATCAAGCATTTCCACGAGATTTACGTGCCCTTCGACGCCGCCACCGCCGCCCGCCAGGCCGGCCGCTGCGTGGACTGCGGCAACCCGTACTGCGAGTGGCAGTGCCCGGTGCACAACTTCATCCCGGACTGGTTGAAGCTGGTCCAGGACGGCAAGATCCTGGAAGCCGCCGAACTGTCCAACCAGACCAACTCGCTGCCGGAAATCTGTGGCCGCATCTGCCCGCAGGACCGCCTGTGCGAGGGTGCCTGCACCATGAACGACGGCCTGGGTGCCGTGACCATCGGCTCGATCGAGAAATACATCACCGAGGAAGCCTTCAAGCTCGGCTGGAAGCCCGATCTGTCGCGGGTGGTGCCCACCGGAAAGAAGGTCGCCGTGGTCGGCGCCGGGCCGGCCGGACTCGCCTGTGCCGACGTGCTGGCCCGGGCCGGCGTGCAGGGGGTGGTGTTCGACCGCTACCCGGAAATCGGCGGCCTGCTGACCTTCGGCATCCCCGGCTTCAAGCTGGAGAAAAGCGTCGTGCAGCGGCGGCGGGCGATCTTCGAGGGCATGGGCATCGAGTTTCGTCTGGGCGTGGAAATCGGCCGCGACGTCGAGTTCGAAAGCCTGCTGGCCGACTACGACGCGGTGTTTCTGGGCATGGGCACCTACAAGTTCGTGCAGGGCGGCTTCCCGGGCGAGCAGCTGCCGGGCGTGACCCCGGCGCTGCCGTATCTGGTCGCCAATGCCAACCGCCAGCTCGGCTTTGAGCGCAATCCGGCCGATTTCATCGACATGGCTGGCAAGCGGGTGGTGGTGCTGGGCGGCGGCGACACGGCCATGGACTGCAATCGCACCGCCATCCGTCAGGGCGCCGCGCAGGTGAGCTGCGCCTACCGGCGCGACGAGCGCAACATGCCCGGCTCGCGCACCGAGGTCGGCAACGCCAAGGACGAGGGCGTGCAGTTCCTGTGGAACCGCCAGCCGCTGGAGATCCTGGCCGGCCCGGATGGCCGCGCCTGTGGCGTGAAGATGGTCACCACCGAGCTTGGCCCGCCGGACGCCAAGGGCCGGCGCCAGCCGCAGCCCATCCCCGGCAGCGAGGAGGTGATCCCGGCCGATGCGGTGATCATCGCCTTCGGCTTTCGGCCGAACCCGCCGGCCTGGTTCGACCAGTTCGGCATCGCCACCGACAACAACGGCCGCGTCCACGCACCGGCCAAGGCGCCGATCGCGCACCAGACGGCCAATCCGAAGGTGTTTGCCGGCGGCGACATGGTGCGCGGCGCCGATCTGGTGGTCACGGCGGTTTACGACGGTCGCCAGGCCGCCGAGGGCATCCTGCAGTACCTCGGCGTCTAGGCGGTGGGCAGCCTGCCGCCGCTGCGCAACGACCGCCTGTTGCGCGCCCTGCGCCGTGAGCCGGTGGACCGCACGCCGGTGTGGATCATGCGCCAGGCCGGGCGCTACCTGCCGGAATACCGCGCCACGCGCGGGCGGGCCGGCAGTTTCCTGAGCCTGATGCGCAGCCCGGAACTGGCCACCGAAGTGTCGCTGCAGCCGCTGGCGCGCTTCGATCTGGACGCCGCCATCCTGTTCTCGGACATCCTGACCATCCCCGACGCGCTGGGCCTTGGCCTGCACTTCGTGGAAGGCGAGGGGCCGCGCTTCGAGCGGCCGGTCCGAAGCCGCGCCGACATCGACGCGCTGCGCGCGCCGGACATCGAAAGCGCGCTGCCCTATGTGTTCGATACGGTGCGCATGCTGCGCCGCGAGCTGGCCGGCCGGGTGCCGCTGATCGGCTTTGCCGGCAGCCCGTGGACGCTCGCCTGCTACATGGTGGAAGGCGGCGGCAGCGACGATTTCCGGCTCATCAAGGGCCTGTCGTACACCGATCCGGCGGCCCTGCACCGGCTGCTCGCGCTGCTGGCCGAATCGGTGGCCGATTACCTCACCGCGCAGGCGGCGGCCGGCGCGCAGGCGCTGATGCTGTTCGACACCTGGGGCGGGGTGCTGACCACGCCCGGTTACCGAGAGTTCTCGCTGGCCTACCAGGCGCGGGTGACTGAGCTGCTCAAATCCCGGACGGCAACGCGCGAACTGCCGCTGATCGTGTTCACCAAGGGCGCCGGCCGCTGGCTGGCCGAACAGGCGCAGATCGGCTGCGCGGCGCTCGGCGTCGACTGGACGCAGGAGCTCGGCGACGTGCGCGCCGCCACCGGCGGAAAGGTCGCCCTGCAGGGCAATCTGGACCCGATCGCCCTGTTCGGTCCGCCCGAGCGCATCCGCGCCGAGGTGGCACGCATTCTGGAAAGTTATGGCCCCGGCCCGGGGCATGTGTTCAACCTGGGCCACGGCGTGCTGCAACAGACCGATCCGGATCACGTGGCGGTGCTGGTGGATGCGGTCCACGAGCTGAGTGCGCCGTATCACGCCTGAGCGCGCCCCATGCCGCGGCTGATCCTGAAGGTCGCCATCGACGCGCCGCTGCGGCACCTGTTCGATTATCTGCCCTTGTTCAATGTCCCGCCGCCGGCGGTCGGCTGCCGCGTGCGCGTGCCGTTCGGGCGGCGCAGCCAGGTCGGTCTGGTGGTGGCGCATGCCCGCCATGCGGAGGTGGCCGACGCGCAGCTTCGGCACATCCACGAGCCGCTGGATGCCGAGCCGCTGCTGCCGGCCAGCGTGCTCGAACTGCTGCGCCGGGCGGCCGACTACTACCATGCGCCGCCCGGCGAGGTGCTGGTGGGGACCCTGCCGGGCCTGCTGCGCGCCGGCCGGCCGGCGCGGCCGATGCAGGTCTGGCAATGGGCGCTGACCGAAGCGGCGCCCAGTCCAGACAGCTTGAGCCGGGCGCCCAGGCAGGCTGCTTTGCTCGGTGCGCTAGCGCAGGGTCCATGCGAGGAATCGCAGCTTGACGCGGCGCTTCCCGGTTGGCGGGTCACCGCACGCACGCTGGCCGACAAGGGCTGGATCGAGCGCGCGCCGATAGCCCCCGAAGCCGCCGCCGACGGGCCGCCCGAGCAGGGCCACGCACTCACCACGGCTCAGCGTGTGGCGGTCGATGCGGTTGCGGCCAGCAGCGGCTTCGGCGCCTTCCTGCTCGACGGCGTCACCGGCAGCGGCAAGACCGAGGTGTATCTGACGGCCATCGAAGGGGTGCTCGCCGCCGGCCGTCAGGCGCTGGTGCTGGTGCCGGAAATCAGCCTCACGCCGCAGACCGAGGCACGCTTTCGGGCGCGCTTCGGGGCTGCCGTGGCGGTGCTGCACTCGGGCCTTTCCGACACCGAGCGCCTGGCCGCCTGGCTGGCCGCCCGCGGCGGCCAGGCCGGGGTGCTGATCGGCACCCGCTCGGCGGTGTTCGCGCCGCTGGCCCGGCCGGGCCTGATCGTGGTCGACGAGGAACACGACGGCTCCTACAAGCAGCAGGACGGCTTTCGTTACCACGCCCGCGACATGGCGGTGCTGCGCGCGCGCATCGAGGACGTGCCGGTGCTGCTGGGCAGCGCCACGCCGTCCCTGGAGAGCCTGGCCCACGGCAGGAGCGGCCAGTACCGGATGCTGCATCTGCGCGAGCGGGCCGGCAGCGCCCGCCTGCCGCAATTGGAACTGCTCGACGTGCGTCACCAGCGCATGGCGGGCCTGGTGTCGCCCGCGCTGGCGGGGGCGGTGCGCGAGGAACTGGCCGCCGGCCGGCAGGTGATGCTGTTCCTGAACCGTCGCGGCTATGCGCCGGTGCTGCTGTGCCACGCCTGCGGCTGGGTACCCAAGTGCGACCGCTGCGACGCGCACTACACGCTGCATCGCGGCCGCCGCCTGCTGCTGTGCCATCACTGCGGGCGCGAGCGGCCGCCGCCGACCCGCTGCGAGGGCTGCGGCGCGCAGGACCTGCTGCCGCTGGGGGCCGGCACCGAGCGCATCGAGACCGACATCGCGGCGCTGTTCCCGGACCACCGGGTGCTGCGCGTCGACCGCGACAGCACGCGCCGGCGCGGGGCGCTGGACGCGCACCTGGCCGCCGCGCGCGATGGCAGTGCCGACATCCTGGTCGGCACGCAGATGCTGGCCAAGGGCCATCACTTTCCGGCGGTGACGCTGGTCGGCATTCTCGACGCTGACCAGGGCCTGTTCGCGGCCGACTTTCGCGCCAGCGAGCGCCTGGCGCAGACCATTTATCAGGTCTCCGGCCGCTGCGGGCGCGGCGAGCAGGCGGGCCGGGTGCTGATCCAGACCCACCAGCCGCAGCATCCGGTGCTGCGTGCGCTGCTGCACGGCGGCTACGGCACCTTTGCGGCCGAGCTGCTGGCCGAGCGTGAGGCCGCCGGCTGGCCGCCGTTCAGCCATCTGGCCCTGCTGCGGGCGGACTCGACGCGGCATGAGGACGCGCTGTGGTTCCTGGGCGAGACCCTGTCGGTGGCGGCGGAAATCGGCCACGCCGGGGTCGAGCTGCTGGGTCCGGTGCCGGCGCCGATGCCCAAACGCGCCGGCCGTTACCGCGCGCAGCTGCTGCTGCAGGCGCAGCGGCGGGCGCCGCTGCACGCGCTGCTGCGCGCTTGGTTGCCGGCGCTGGCGCAGCTGCCGGCGGCGCGCCAGGTGCGCTGGTCGCTGGACGTGGACCCGCTGGATACCTACTGATCGACACCCGCGCAAGGCCCGACTGGCCGCCCCTGGCACGGCCACTGCTAGCCCAGTTATAAGCCCCCGACATTGCCTGTCCCGGATGAAACCTGCCTCCTTGCGCGTCATGCTGGTCGATGACGACCTCGAACGCCGCGCGCTGGTGGCCGCCGCACTGAACGATGCTGGCCTGGCAGTGGTGGCCCAGCTGGGCACTGCCGACGGGCTGTTGCGGGCGGTGGCCGGTTGCACGCCGGACGTGGTGATCATCGACCTGGAATCGCCCGACCGCGACATCCTGGAGAACATGCGCTGCCTGTCGCGCGACAACCCGCATCCGGTGGTGATGTTCGCCACCTCGTCCGATAGCGACGCCATTCGCGAGGCCATCGAGGCCGGCGTCAGCGCCTACGTGGTCGACGGCCTCAGTCCCGGCCGGGTGCGCTCGGTGGTGGAGGTGGCGGTCGCGCGCTTTCGCCAGTACGCATCGCTACAGCGCGAACTGGCCGAGGCGCGCACCAGTCTGGCGCAGCGCAAGCTCATCGATCGCGCCAAGGGCATCCTCATGGAGCGCGGCCGGCGCACCGAAAGCGAGGCCTACCATGCCCTGCGCAAGCTGGCCATGGATCAGAACAAGACCATCGCCGACATCGCCCAGGGCGTGATCGACACCGCCGAGTTGTTCAAATGAGCCCGAGCCTGCCGACCCCGGAACTGCCCCGGCTGCGCCTGGGCTACATCCCGCTCACGGACGCCGCGCCGCTGGTGGTGGCGCTGGAGAATGGCCACTTCGAGCGCTTCGGGCTGGATGTGAGCCTGTCGCGCCAGCCGTCGTGGGCCACGCTGCGCGACAAGCTCGGCATCGGTCATCTGGACGGCGCGCACCTGCTGGCGCCGATGGCGCTGGCCTGTTCGCTGGGTGTGGAAGGCGTGCCGCAGCGGCTGGTGACAGCGCTCAGTCTTGGCCTGGGCGGCAATGCCATCACCGTCGCCGACAACCTGTACCGGGACATGCAGGCGGCGGCGGGCGGCCAGCCCGTGACCGCGCAGGCACTGGCCAGCGTCATCGCGCGGCGCCGGGCGGCAGGCGCCGATCCGCTGACCTTCGCGACGGTCTATCCGACCTCCAACCACACCTATCTGCTGCGCTACTGGCTGGCCGCAGCGGGCATCGACCCGGACCGTGACCTGCGCCTGATCGTGGTACCGCCGCCGCAGATGGTGCAGCGCCTGAAACAGGGCGACATCTACGGTTACTGCGTCGGCGAGCCCTGGAACACGCTGGCGGTGCGCGACGGCATCGGCTGCATCGTCGCCACCGGGCACGACGTGTGGAACAACGCGCCGGAAAAGGTGCTGGCCGTGGGCGCCGCCTGGGCGCAGCGCTACCCGGCCACGCACATGGCGCTGATCTGCGCCATCGTCGAGGCCGCCCGCTGGCTCGATGAAAGTCCCGAAAATCGCCTGCAGGCGGCGCATCTGCTGGCCGGCGCGACGTACCTGAACCTGCCGGTGGAGGTGATTGCGGCCTCGCTCAGCGGCCACCTGACGCTCGACCAGCGCGGCACGCAGCGCGAGCTGGCGGACTTTCACGTCTTTTACCGCTATGCCGCCAACTTCCCCTGGCGCTCCCATGCGCTGTGGATGCTGCGGCAAATGGTCCGCTGGGGACAGCTGCCGGCCGATGTCGATCTGCTGGCCGCGGCCCATGCCACGTACCGCCCGGACATTTACCGGCTGGCCGCGGCCCGTCTGGGCGTGCCGGCGCCGGTCGTGGACATGAAGGCCGAGGGCGGCCATCGAGGCCCCTGGAAACTCGGTGAGGGCAACGCCGCGGTGGCGCTGGGCCCCGACCGTTTCATCGACGGGGCCGTGTTCGACCCGGCGGATGTTGGCGCGAAGATTGCTCAATAAATTCATGTAATCCGAATCGGCGGGGCAGCTTCTCAGAGGGCGCCCACCGATTCGAAACCGCCCCAACGATGGAGCGGCCTGCGTTCGCCAAAGACGGTGAGCCGAACAGGACCCTGGTTTGTGCCAGGGCGGTGTTACGCGCTTGAACCGACAGTCATGGACGAACGACCCCACCTGATCGTGATCGGCAACGGCATGGCCGCCAGCCGCGCCGTGGACGAGCTGCTGGCCCGCGCGCCGCAGCGCTACCGCATCACCGTACTGGGCGCCGAACCGGCGCCCGCCTACAACCGCGTGCTGTTGTCGGCCGTGCTGGCGGGCGAGGCGGCCGCCGAGCAGCTGCGTTTGCAGCCCAAAAACGATCTGCAGGCCCACGGCGTGCGCGTGCTGACCGGTCAGCGCGTGGCAGGCATCCAGCCGCAGACGCGCCGCGTGCTGCTGGCGAATGGCGAATCGCTCACGTACGACCGCCTGCTGCTGGCAACCGGTGCCCGCGCCACCCACCCGCCATTGCCCGGCAGCCGCCTGCCGGGCGTGATCGCCTTTCGCACCCTGAGCCACCTCGAACGCCTGCAGGACGCCTGCGCGGCCGGCGGCGAGGCAGTGGTGGTCGGCGGCGGGCTGCTGGGCCTGGAAACCGCCGCCGGTCTGGCCCGCCAGGGCATGGCCGTCACGGTACTGCACGCGGCCGGCCATCTGCTGAACCGCCAGCTCGACCCGCTCGCCGCGGCCATCCTGCAAACGCAGCTCGAAGCCCGCGGCATCCGCTTCGAATTGAACGCCCGCGCCGAGGCGCTGCTGGGCGAGCAGCACGTTGAAGCCGTCCGGCTGGCCGATGGCCGCGAGTTGCCGGCGCGGCTGGTGGTGTTCGCGGTCGGTATCAGCCCGCGCGCCGAACTGGCCCGCGAGGCCGGGCTCGCCTGCAACCGCGGCGTGCTGGTCGACGACGCACTGGCCACCTCCGATCCGCACATCGACGCCGTCGGCGAGTGCGCCGAGCACCGCGGCATCAGCTACGGCGTGGTGGCGCCGGTCCACGAGCAGGCGGCGGTGTGGGCGCGGCGCATGGCCGGCGACGACAGCGCGCTCTATGTCGGCTCGGTGGTGTCCGCTCAGCTGAAGGTCAGTGGCATCGACGTGTTCTCCAGCGGCGACCTCGACGCGCCCGATACGGACGATCTGGTGCTGCGCGACCCCACGGCCGGCGTGTACCGGCGCCTGCTGCTGGCCGGCCCCCGCGTAGTAGGCGCGGTGCTGGTCGGCGACGTGTCGGACGGCCCCTGGTTTCAGCAACTCATCGCTTCCCGAACCGACGTTTCTGCCGCCCGCGAGGTGCTGCTGTTTGGTCGGTCGTTGGCCGAGCCGCGACTGGCGGACGGCGTTTCCCCATCGTCCTGCGAGGACAAAGCCATGCAAAAGACGCGACTGGTAGTGATCGGCAACGGCATGGTCGGCCAGCATCTGGTGGACACGCTGGCAGAAACGGCGGCCGACCGCTTCGAGCTCACCGTCTGCGGCGAGGAAACGCGTCCGGCCTACGACCGCGTGCACCTGAGCGAGTATTTCGGCGAGAAATCCGCGGCTGAACTGGCCCTGACCACGCCGGATTTCTACGCCAGGCATGGCTTCACCCTGCGTACCGCCACGCCGGTGACGGCCATCGACCGCGCCGCGCGCAGCGTGACGACCGCTGCCGGCGAGGAACTGGCCTACGACAAGCTGGTGATCGCCAGCGGCTCGTTTCCGTTCGTGCCGCCGGTGCCGGGCCGCGAACGGCCGGGCTGTTTCGTGTACCGCACGCTCGATGACTTGGACGCCATCCGCGCCAGCGCGCAGGGCGCGCGGGTCGGCGTGGTGGTCGGCGGTGGCCTGCTGGGCCTCGAGGCGGCCAATGCGCTCAAGGCCCTGGGGCTGGAGGCGCACGTCGTGGAGTTCGCCCCGCAGCTGATGGGTGTGCAGCTCGACGCCGGTGGCGGCGCCGTGCTGCGGCGCAAGGTCGAGGCGCTTGGCGTGCGCGTGCACACCGGGCGCAACACGCGCGAAATCGTGGACGGCGAAGCCTGCCGTCACCGCATGGTGTTCGCCGACGGCGAGCACCTGGAAACGGATCTGATCGTGTTCTCGGCCGGCATCCGCCCGCGCGACGAACTGGCCCGCGGTTGTGGTCTGGAAGTCGGCGAGCGCGGCGGCATCGTGGTCGACGACCAGTGCCGCACCTCGGACCCGGACATCTACGCCATCGGCGAGTGCGCGCTGTGGAGCGGGCGCATCTACGGCCTGGTGGCGCCCGGCTATCAGATGGCCAAGACCGCGGCGGCCGACCTGTGCGGCGGCGAGGCCAGCTTCACCGGCGCCGACATGAGCACCAAGCTGAAACTGCTCGGCGTGGACGTGGGCAGCATCGGCGACGCCCACGCCAGGACGCCCGGCGCGCTGTGCTACACCTATCAGGACGACCAGGCGGGCGTGTACAAGAAGCTGGTGGTCGACGGCGATGGAAAGCGCCTGCTGGGCGCGGTGCTGGTCGGCGACGCCGCCGACTACGGCGGCCTGCTGCAGTACTGCCTGAACGGCATCGAGCTGCCGGCGCAGCCGCAGGCGCTGATCCTGCCGGACAGCGGCGGCGCCAAACCGGCCTTCGGACCCGACAAGCTGCCGGCCACGGCGCAGATCTGCTCCTGCCACGACGTGAGCAAGGGCGCACTGGTGGCCGCCATCGACGGCGGCTGCACCACGGTGGCGGAACTGAAAACCTGCACCAAGGCCGGCACCGGCTGCGGCGGCTGCGTGCCGCTGGTCAAATCCCTGCTGGAGCTGGAGCTCAAAAAGCGCGGCCTGGAGGTCAACACCGACCTGTGCGAGCACTTCCCCTACACGCGCCAGGATCTGTACAACCTGGTGCGCATGGGCCGGATCGAGACCTTCGACGCGCTGCTGGAAAAACACGGCCGCGGCCGCGGCTGCGACATCTGCAAGCCCACCGTGGCCGCCATCCTGGCCGCCTGCTGGAACGAATATGTCCTGAAGCCCGCCCACGAGGGCCTGCAGGACAGCAACGACCGCTTCCTGGCCAACCTGCAAAAGGACGGCACCTATTCGGTCATCCCGCGCGTGCCGGGCGGCGAGATCACGCCGGACAAGCTGATCGTGCTGGGCGAGGTGGCCAAGGAGTTCGACCTCTACACCAAGATCACCGGCGGCCAGCGCATCGACCTGCTGGGCGCCCGGGTGGATCAACTGCCGGCCATCTGGCGGCGGCTGGTCGATGCCGGCTTCGAGTCCGGCCACGCCTACGCCAAGGCGTTGCGCACGGTCAAATCCTGCGTCGGCAGCACGTGGTGCCGTTATGGCGTGGACGACAGCGTGGGTCTGGCGATCGAACTGGAGGAACGCTACAAGGGCCTGCGCTCGCCGCACAAGCTCAAGTTCGCCGTGTCCGGCTGCACCCGCGAATGCGCCGAGGCGCAAAGCAAGGACGTCGGCGTGATCGCCACCGAGCACGGCTGGAACCTGTACATCTGCGGCAACGGCGGCATGAAGCCGCGCCACGCCGACCTGTTCGCCACCGCGCTCGATAAATCGACGCTGATCCGCTACATCGACCGCTTCCTGATGTTCTACATCCGCACCGCCGACCGCCTGCAGCGCACCTCGGTGTGGCTGGACAACCTGGAAGGCGGCATCGACTACGTACGCGAGGTGGTCATCGACGATCGCCTGGGCCTGGGCGCCGAGCTGGAAGCCGAAATGGGCCACGTCATCGACACCTACGAGTGCGAGTGGAAAAGGACCGTCGATGATCCGGACCGCCTGCGCCGTTTCCGCGCCTTCGTGAACAGCGACACGCCGGACGAGACGATCCGCTTCGTGCGGGAGCGCGGCCAGCCGCGCCCGGCCCGGGCCGACGAGCGCGCCACCGCGGCGGCCGATCATGGCTGACGGCGCCGCCCTGCAACTCGACCCGAGTGTGGATGCAATGTGGATCGACGTATGCGCCGTGCAGGATCTGCCCCGCAACGCCGGCGCGGCGGCGCGCGTGGCCGGCCGGCAGGTGGCGATCTTCTACCTGCCGGCCGAGATACCCGCCGTTTACGCCCTCGACAACTGGGACCCGCTGGGTGAGGCCGCCGTGCTGGCGCGCGGCATCGTCGGCGATCTGGGCGGGCAGCTGGTGGTGGCCTCGCCGCTGTACAAGCAGCATTTCCGGCTCCTCGACGGCCAGTGCCTGGAAGACCCGGCGGTGCGCGTGGCCAGCTACCCGGTGCGCCTGGACGGCGATCGGGTGTTGGTAGGCATGCCGGGCGCAGACCCGTGAACGGCCCGGTGCGCACCACCTGCCCATACTGCGGTGTCGGCTGCGGCGTGCTGGCCACGCCCGATGGCACAGGCGGTGCGGCCATCGCCGGGGATCCGCAGCATCCGGCCAATCTGGGCCGTTTGTGCTCCAAGGGCGCGGCGCTGGGCGAGACGCTGGACCTGGACGGCCGCCTGCTGGAGCCGTTGCTGCATGGGCAGCCGGTGTCGTGGGATCAGGCACTCGACACCGTCGCCGAGGGCTTCGCGTCCGTCATCGCCGAGCACGGCCCGCAGGCGGTCGCCTTCTACGTCTCCGGCCAGCTGCTGAACGAGGACTACTACGTCGCCAACAAGCTGATGAAAGGCTTCATCGGCAGCAACAACATCGACACCAACTCGCGCCTGTGCATGGCCTCCAGCGTGGCCGGCCACGTCCGGGCGTTCGGGGCCGACACCGTGCCCGGTTGCTACGAGGACCTGGAACAGTGCGAGCTGCTGTTGCTGGTCGGCAGCAACACCGCCTGGTGCCATCCGGTGCTCTACCAGCGCATCCGCGCCGCCAGGGCCGCCCGGCCCGGCTTGCGCGTGGTGGTGATCGACCCGCGCCGCACACCGACCTGCGACATCGCCGATCTGCACCTGCCGCTGGCGCCGGGCAGCGACGTGGCGCTGTTCAACGGCCTGCTGGCGGCACTGGCCGATGCCGGCGCGGTGGACCGGGACTATGTGGTGGCCCATGTGGACGGCTTCGATGCTGCATTGGCAGCGGCGCATGCGGATGCGCCGGATGTGGCCGCGGTCGCCGCCGCGTGCGGGCTCGATCCGGCCGACGTGCAGACCCTGTTCGACTGGTTCATGGCCACCGACAAGACGGTCACCGTCTACTCGCAGGGCGTCAACCAGTCCACGGCCGGCACCGACAAGGTCAACGCCATCATCAACTGTCACCTGGCCACCGGCCGCATCGGCCGGCCGGGCATGGGGCCGCTGTCGTTCACCGGTCAGCCGAACGCCATGGGCGGGCGCGAGGTGGGCGGCCTGGTCAACGCGCTGGCCTGTCATCTGGATTTGGCGAATGCCGACCACCGCGCGCAGGTGGCGCAGTTCTGGGGCGGCGGGCCGATTGCCCACGCGCCGGGCCACAAGGCGGTCGATCTGTTTCGCGCCATCGAGGCCGGGCAGGTGCGCGCGGTGTGGATCATGGGCACCAACCCGCTGGTCAGCCTGCCGGAAGCGGACCGCTTCCGGGCCGCGCTCGCCGGCTGCGAACTGGTGGTCGTCAGCGACTGCGTGCGTCATACCGACACCACAGCGCTGGCGCACGTGCTGCTTCCGGCGCTGGCCTGGGGCGAGAAAAGCGGCACGGTGACCAACAGCGAGCGGCGGCTGTCGCGCCAGCGGGCGTTTCTGCCGCCGCCGGGCCAGGCGCGGGCGGACTGGTGGGCGCTGTGCGAAGTGGGCAAGCGCCTGGGTCACGCCGGCTTCGGCTTTGCCGACGAGGCAGAAGTCTTCGACGAGTACGCGCGTCTGTCGGCCCTGGCCGGGCGGGCAGGTAGGGATTTCGACATCAGCGCGCTGGCGGGTCTGGGCCGGGCGGGGTTCGACGCCCTGGAGCCCGTGCAATGGCCGGTGAGCGCCAGGCAGCCGGCCGGCACGCCGCGTTTGTTGGGCGACGGACAGTTTTTCACGCCGACCGGGCGCGGTCGCATGGTGGCCGTGACCCAGTGCGCTGCGGTCGACCAGCCGAATGCCGACTACCCGCTGCTGCTCAACACCGGCCGCGTGCGCGACCACTGGCACACGCTGACCCGCACCGGCAAATCGGCGCGCCTGTCCGCCCACATGCCGGAGCCGCGCCTGGATCTGCATCCGGATGATGCTGCCCGGCTAGGAGTAGAGGCGGGCGGTTTCGCGCGCGTGACGAGCCGCCACGGGCAGTGCGTGGTGCGCGCCGCCATCGATCCTGGCCAGCGTCTGGGCAGCGTGTTCCTGCCGATGCACTGGAGTCACAGCTTCGCCAGCACCGGCCCGGCCGATGCGCTGGTCGGCGCGCATCTGGACCCGATCTCCGGCCAGCCGGAGTTCAAGCACACCCCGGTGCGCGTACAGGGGGTGTCACTGCCGTGGCGCGCGCTGCTGCTGACGCGGTCTGAGCTCAGGCCGCGCGGCGTCGACTATTGGGCCAGTGCCCGTGCCGCCGATTGCTGGAGGCACCAGCTGGCTGCGAGCTGCGCGCCGGCCGACAGCGCCGCCTGGCTGCGCGAATTGCCCGGCGTCGATCCGGCCTGGCAGTGGCTGGAATACCGCGACAGCGCCGGCGCCTACCGCGCGGCCGCCTTGCACGAGGGCCGGCTGATGCTGGCGCTGTTCAGCGGGCGCGATGTGGACTGGCTGGCCGGCGACTGGCTGGTGGCGCGTTTTGGCCGCGAGCTGGCCGCCGATGAGCGCCGTCGCCTGCTGGCCGGCGTGCCGGGGGCGGGCGGTGCCGATGCCGGCCGCACCGTGTGCGCCTGCTTTCAGGTCGGCATCAACACGCTGCGCCGGGGCATCGCCGAGCAGGGTTTGAGCACCCCGGAAGCCATCGGCGCCGCGCTGAAGGCCGGTACCAACTGCGGCTCCTGCGTGCCGGAACTGCGCCAGCTGCTGGCGAGCGCCAAGGACACGCGGGCCGCCTGAGCGGCTTGCTCGCGGGCCAGCGACCGGTCGCCGGGAGCTGGCCCAGTTATTGCTGAATGCCAGCTGGCTGCGACGCTGCAGCCACGGGGTTCGCCCCAACCGACGCGCGGTCGCGTCACGCAACGACAACGAGGTCGTACCTGCCAACAGGCGGGTGCGGCCTTTTTTTTGTGCCCGCTGAAAGGCGGGCGCGTTCATATCAGGGATGGAAGCATGAAATCTGACATCGCAATCATCGGCGCAGGCGCTCTGTTGGCAGGCAGCCTGGCGACCGGCACGGCGGCCGCGCACGCCATCGACGACGCACTGTTCCCGCTGACCGACTCCCTCATGCAGGGCAAGGTCAGCCTGGACGTGCGCTACCGCTTCGAACAGGTCGACCAGGACCGGCCAGCGAGCATCCGGGACGAGGCCAGCGCCCAAACCGTACGCACGCGCCTGGGCTGGCGCACCGGTTTGTTTCACGGTTTCTTTGCCTACGGCGAAGCCGAGAATGTGTCGGTGGTCGGCGAGGAGGACTACAACAACACCTACAACGGCAAGACCAGATTCCCGGTCGTGGCCGACCCGGACGGCACCGAGGTCAACCAGGCGTACCTGGGTTACCTCGGCCTGAAGGGCAACACCTTCCGCTACGGTCGCCAGGCGTTCTTCTTCGACAACCACCGCTTCGTCGGTGACGTCGGCTGGCGCCAGAACCAGCAGACCTTCGACAGCTTCTTTTACGAGAACAAGATGCTGCCGGGCGTGACCGGCAGCTATGCCTACGTCTACAACGTGAACCGCGTGTTCGGTGAGGACACGCCCAACAAGGCGTTCGCCAACGCCGGCGATCTGCACCTGAAAGGCCACCTGATCAATCTGCAGTGGAAGCCAAACCCCGTCACTACGCTGACCGGCTACGCCTACCTGCTCGATTTCGACGACTTCGCGGCGGAGTCCACCGCCACCTATGGCCTGCGTGCGATGGGCGAAATCCCGTTGCCGCAGCTGAAATTGCCGACCCTGCCGGGCGCCGCCGGTTCGGCCATCCTGTACGCCGCCGAGTACGCCCGCCAGAGCGACTACGCCGACAACCCGGGCAATTTCAATCTCGACTACGCGCTGGCCGAGGGCGGCGTGCGCCTGTTTGGCGTCAGCTTCAAGGCCGCCTACGAGCTGCTGCAAGGCGGCGCGATGAACGGCACCCGCGCCCTGCAGACGCCGCTCGCCACGCTGCATGCCTTCAACGGCTGGACGGATCAGTTCCTGCGCACGCCGGCGGCAGGGCTGAAGGACACCTATTTCACGGTCGGCGGACCGGTGCCGGGGCTGGCCATGGACTGGCTGCTGCGTTACGACAGCTACAAATCGGACGCCGGGAGCAACGACTACGGCGACGAGTGGGGCGTGCTGCTGAGCAAGACCTTCGCCGAGAAGTACACCGTCGGCCTCAAGTACGCCGACTACAGCACCGACGCGCCGGCCTTCGTCGCCGGCCGGCCGGACACCAGCGACGTCAGCAAGAGCTGGCTGTGGGTGCAGATCAAGATCTGATCTCCCAGCACGGCGGGTAGACAGACGGGCCGGGCGTCCCCGTCGGGGGCGTCCGGTCCTGTTTGTTCCGGTGCACATGTTTCTTGGGATGAGGGGTGGGACGAATGATCACACTCAAGCCGTATTGGCTGTCCGGCCGTTGTTGCGGTTGCCCAAGCGGGACGACTGGCGCATTGCCGGCCCACCGGCCGGCCTGGCTCGATTCGGTGCTCGCGCGCGCCACGGCGGTGCAGACCGCCGACCGCTACGCCCACGGGGCGGATGTAGTGGCGGACCTTGAACATGGCCTGTCCGGCGGCGCCGGCACGGCGCCACAACGCCCGCAACCCCTGTATGCACGCAATCCGCTGCGTTTCTGGCAGGGCCTGTACGCGCTGCTGGCGATCGCGCTGCTGGTGCTTTTGGCGCGGGCTTGATGCGGCTGGCACGCGTCGTGCTTTAAGCAACAGCGTAAGCGTCGTGTGTGCGGCAGCGAAGCCGCCCGCACGACCCACATAACGGACCGACTCACGCCACCGACGGCGTGGCGGTCGCGGGCAACGGAGCCCGCCGTCACACACCCTTGTGACGGCGGGCTTTTTTTTGGCCTCACGGCAGCGCAAGGAGCCTGTGCATGAACGATTCGAAGATCCCCGGCAGCCCCGTCGCTACCCCGGACAAGCCGGCCGATCAGCCGGTCGATCCGGGCCGACGCAGCCTGCTGCGCGGCGCCCTGGTCACCACCGGCGCGGCCGCGCTCCTGAACCTGGTGCCATCGGCCATTCGCAGCGCGGCCTGGGCGGCCGGTTCGGACGCGCCGGAAAAGCCGGACCTCAAGATTGGTTTCATTCCGCTGACCGATTGCGCGCCGGTGGTGATGGCGGCCTTGAAGGGTTTCGACAAGAAATACGGCCTGAACATCACCCCGACCAAGGAAGCCTCCTGGGCCGCCGTGCGCGACAAGCTGATGTATGGCGAGATCGACGCCGCGCACGTGCTGTACGGCCTCATCTACGGCGTGCAGCTGGGCACCCGCGGCCCGCAAAAGGACATGGCCGTGCTGCTGACGCTCAACAACAACGGTCAGGCCATCACGCTCTCGAACGACCTCAAGAAGGCTGGCGTCACCGACGGCGCCGCGCTCAAAAAGCTGGTCGACGGCAAGGCCCGCGATTACGTCTTCGCGCAGACCTTCCCGACCGGCACACATGCCATGTGGCTGTACTACTGGCTGGCGGCCAACGGCATCGATCCGTTCCGGGACGTCAAGAACATCGTCGTGCCGCCGCCGCAGATGGTGGCCAACATGCGCGTCGGCAACATGGACGGCTTTTGCGTGGGCGAGCCCTGGAACGCCCGCGCCATCGCCGACGACATCGGCTTTACCGCCGTCACCAGCCAGGAAATTTGGCCCGATCATCCGGAAAAAGTGCTCGGCACGAGCGCCGAGTTCGTCGCCCAGTACCCCAACACGGCGCGCGCCATGACGGCCGCCATCCTGGACGCCGCCCGCTGGTGCGACGCGCAGGAGAACCGCGCCGAGATGGCCGAGGCCGTGGCCGCCAAGTCGTACGTGAACTGCCCGGTGGACATCATCAAGGGGCGCATTCTGGGCGAGTACGAGAACGGCCTCGGCAAGAAATGGACCGACGCCAAGCCCATGCGCTTTTTCCGCGACGGCGAGGTCACTTATCCCTGGCTGTCGGACGGCATGTGGTTCCTGACCCAGCACAAACGCTGGGGCCTGATGGCCGGCGACCCGGATTACCTGGCAGTGGCCAGGAAAGTGAACCGCCTCGACGTGTACGCGCAGGCGGCAGCGGCGGTGGGCGTGGCAGTTCCCAAGGACACGCTGCGCAAGTCCACGCTCATCGACGGCACGGTGTGGGACGGCACCGACCCGGCCGCGTATGCGACAAGTTTCAAGATCAGGAGTTGAGCCATGGCCGCGGTTATCCCGTTCGTGTCGGCAGCCCAGGGGCCCGTGCTTGCGCCGGCCACCACAGAACCCGCGCCCGAGGGCGCGGCAACGGTGCCCGATGATATGGCGCCGTCCCCGCGCGGGCCGGCATGGTTGCGCGCCACAGGACCGAACCCGCGTGTGCAGGCTTTTGCCAGGCAAGCAATTGCCGCGGCGGTTGGCCTGCTGGTCCTGGTGGCGCTGTGGTCACTGGTGGCGGCCAATACCCGCCTGCCGGGGCCGGCCGCCACCTGGGTGTCGGCGGTCGAGTTGTTCAGCGATCCGTTCTACAGAAACTCGCCCAACGACCAGGGCATCGGCTGGAACGTGCTGGCCTCGTTGCGGCGGGTGGCGCTGGGTTTTGGTGCGGCGGCGCTGGTCGGCATCCCGCTCGGCTTCGTGATTGGCCGCTTCCGCTTTCTGGGCGATGCCGCCGGGCCGGTCATCAGCCTGCTGCGGCCGGTATCGCCGCTGGCCTGGCTGCCGATCGGCCTGTTGCTGTTCCGGTCGGCCGAGCCCTCGGCGATCTTCGCCATCTTCATCTGCAGCATCTGGCCGATGATCATCAACACCGCGTCCGGTGTGCAGCAGGTGCCGCGCGAGTATCTGGACGTGGCGCGCGTGCTGCGGCTGTCGGAATGGACCGTGTTTCGACGCATCCTGCTGCCGTCCAGCCTGCCGCAGGTGTTGACGGGCGTGCGCCTGTCGGTGGGCATCGCCTGGCTGGTGATCGTCGCCGCCGAGATGCTGACCGGCGGCGTGGGCATCGGCTTCTGGGTGTGGGACGAGTGGAACAACCTGAACGTCGAACACATCCTGATCGCGATTTTCGTCATCGGCGCGGTCGGTCTGCTGCTGGAGCAGGCCCTGCTGCTGCTGGCCCGTCGATTGCCGTGATTTTTTGTTTTCAACGCCGGCAGTCGTTGAAAGCGGTTGCGAGTTTTCTTGCGGGAGCCAGACCATGAACGAATCGAAATTCCTGACCGTCGAAAAGGTCGACGTAACTTTCCCGACGCCCAAAGGCCCGCTCACCGTGCTGGAAGGCGCCAGTTTCGACGTGGCGCGCGGCGAGGTGGTGGCCCTGATCGGCCATTCCGGCTGCGGCAAATCGACACTACTGAACGTCATCGCCGGCCTGCACACCGCCAGCCGTGGCGGCGTGATCCTGGAAGGCCACGAAGTCACCGAGCCCGGCCCGGATCGGGCCATGGTGTTCCAGACCCACGCCCTGCTGCCGTGGCTGTCGGCCTACGACAACGTGCGCCTGGCCGTGGACCGCGTGTTCGGCAAAACCAAGACCAAGGCCGAGCGCCACGACTGGACCGTGCAGCACCTGGAACTGGTGCACATGGCGCACGCGGCCGATCGCAAGCCGGCCGAGATTTCCGGCGGCATGCGCCAGCGGGTAGGCATCGCCCGGGCGCTGGCCATGCAGCCCAAAGTGCTGCTGATGGACGAACCGTTTGGCGCTCTGGACGCCCTCACCCGCGCCCAGTTGCAGGACGCGCTACTGGAACTGCACGCCAGCCTGGGCATGACCGTCATCCTGGTCACCCACGACGTGGATGAGGCGGTGCTGCTGTCGGATAAGGTGGTGATGCTCACCAACGGCCCGCACGCCCATGTGGGTGAAGTCATGAGCGTGCCGCTGGCGCGCCCGCGCGAGCGCCTGGCACTGGCCGAGGACGCGGTCTTTACCCACTGCCGCGCCGCGCTGCTGCGCTTTTTGCACGCCGCGCATCCGGCGCGGGCGGCGTGAGGCTCGGCTGCCGCCTCGCCCGAGAGCCACGCGACTTCAAGCATCCGCCAGCAGCAGCAGCGGGTCTTGCACCGCCGCCAGGATCGGCTGCATGAAGCGCAGCGCGGTCACGCCGTCGATCAGGCGGTGGTCGTAGGACAGCACCAGGTTCAGGCGGCGCTGGATTTCGATGCGGCTGTCGTCGACCACCACCGGCTCGCTGCGCACCCGGCCCATGCCCAGGATGGCCACCTGCGGCGGGTTGATGATGGGCGTGCCGAAGATGTCCTGCCCGCCGTGGCTGCCCCAGTTGCTCAAGGTAAAGGTCGCGCCGCGCATGTCGTCTGGGGCGAGCTTGCGCTCGCGGGCACGGGCCGCCAGATCATCGATGGCGGCCGACAGCTGCACCACGTTCAGGCGGTCTGCGTCGCGGATCACCGGCACCACTAGACCCGCGTCGGTATAGGCGGCAAAGCCGATGTGGTAGTAGTGCTTCTCGACCACTTCGAGCGTCTGGTCGTCGATGCTGGCGTTGAACTGCGGCATGGCCTTGAGCGCCGGGATCAGCGCCTTGATCAGCAGCGCGACGTAGGACACGCGCTGCCCGGTGTGGGCGGCCAGGCGCGCCCGGGCGGTCTCGAAGGCGGCGGCGTTCACGGCAAAGCCCGTCGTTGCCTGCGGCACGTGGGCGGCGCGGCTCATGCTGTCGTACATGGCCTTGGCGACGCCGGACAGGCGCCAGCGCCGCTCGCCGCCGGCGGCTGGCGATGAGGCAATGGCAGGGGAGGGCGCCGATGTCGGTGTCGGCACGGGGCGCGCGACGCGCGCCAGAACGGCGTCGATGTCTTCCCGCAGCACGCGCCCCTTGGGGCCGCTGCCGGTGACCGCGGCCAGGTCCACGTCCTGCTGGTGTGCGTAACGGCGGGTGCTCGGCGCGGCGCGGACCGGGCCAGCGGGCTGCCGTGCAGGCAGGGCCGGCGGGCTTGCAGCCGCGACCGGCGCGGCGTGCTTCTCGCCCGAGAACTGCTGCGCGGGCGCCCGTTCGGCATCGAACACGGCCAGTATTTCGCCGACCTTTACGATCTGCCCGACCTGCGCGGCCAGTTGCTCGACCCGGCCGCTGCACGGTGCCGGGATTTCCACCGTCGCCTTGTCGGTCTCGATCTCGCACAGGGTCTGGTCTTCCTGCACCTCGTCGCCAGGCGCCACGTGCCAGGCCAGCAGTTCGGATTCGGTAATGCCCTCGCCGACGTCGGGCAGACGAAATTCAAAACGCATATAAGCGCCTCCTCAAAACCGGTACTGCAGAACGGACTCGATGCCATAGCGCACGCGCCGCACGTCCGGCAGGTAGAAATCCTCGATCTGGTTCTCCGGGAACTGCACGTCAAAGGCCGTCACCCGCCGCACCGGCGCCTTCAGGCAGTCGAACACGTGCTCGTTGACCAGCGCCGACAGTTCCGCGCCCAGGCCCAGCGTGCGCCGCGCCTCGTGGACGATGACGCAGCGGCCGGTGCGGCGCACCGAATCCAGGATGGTGCGGGTGTCCAGCGGCGCCAGCACGCGCAGATCGATCAGCTCCGCGTCCACTTCCATCTCGTCGATGGCCTGGCGGGCGGTATGTACCATCGCGCCCCAGGCGAGCACGGTCACGTCCCGCCCCTCGCGCACCACGCGCGCCTGGTCGAGTGGCAGCACGTACGGCGCGTCCGGCACCGGCTCACGAAATGCCCGGTACAGGCGGCTGTGTTCCAGGAACACGACCGGATCGTCGCAGCGGATGCTGGCCGACAGCAGGCCCTTGGCCTCGGCCGGCGTGCTCGGGCATACCACGCGCACGCCGGGCGTGTGGATCAGGTACGACTCGGTCGATTCGGAATGGAACTGCAGCGGCTTGATGCCGCCGCCAAACGGCGTGCGGATGGTCATCGGCACCGAGAACTGGCCGCCGGAGCGCTCGCGCACGTTCGACATCAGGCACACGAACTGCCCGAAGGCGTTGTACAGAAAGCCCAGGAACTGGATCTCGACCACCGGCCGTTCGCCGCGCATGGCCATGCCGACGGCGGCGCCGATGAGGCCGTTTTCCGACAGCGGCGTGTCGATGACGCGCTCGCCGCCGAAGGCGTCGTACAGGCCCTCGGTGGCGCGAAACACGCCGCCGATGGGGCCGATGTCGTAGCCCATGACGCGCACGCGCGGGTCGTGGGCCAGCTCGTCGCGCAGGGCCTGGTTGACGGCCTGCACCAGGTTCAGATCGGTGGTTCCGGTGGTCGGCGCGTTCATGCCAGGGTCTCCGGGTCGATGCTGGTGAACGGATTGGCGCCGCTCAGTTCCGCCGCCAGCTCCCGCTGCTGCAGGCGCAGGTGCCAGCCCGGATCGCCGTGCAACTGGCTGTCGAACATGGTCATCGGGTCCGAGCGCGGCAGTGCCAGTGCCCGCGCCGCGGCGGCCTGGACTTCGGCCAGGCACTCGGCCTCGTACTGCTCGCGCAGCGCCTCGGTGAACAGGCCGCGGGCCGTCAGGTAAGCCTCGAAGCGCGGGCGCGGGTCGAACTGTTTCCAGTGTTCGGCCAGCGCCTGGTCGCGATAGACCTCGGCGCTGTCGGAGGTGTTGTGGTCCACCACGCGGTAGGTGACCGCCTCGATCAGCGTCGGGCCGCTGCCGCTGCGGGCGCGGTCCACCGCCTCGCGCGTCTTCTGGTACATGGCCAGCACGTCGTTGCCGTCCACCCGCTCGCCGGGCAGGCCGTGGGCCAGCGCCTTGTGGGCGAAGGTGGGCGCCGCGTGCTGGCGGTGTGCGGGCGTGGAAATTGCCCACTGGTTGTTGTGGACCACGACGACCAGCGGCGCCTTGAACACGGCGGCGAAGTTCAGCGCATCGTGAAAATCACCCTCGCTGGTCGAGCCCTCGCCGGTGAAGGCCAGCGTCACCGTGTCGCGGCCGTTCAGCTTGTCGGCCATGGCCGAGCCTGCGCCATTTAGCACATTGGTGCCCAGGATCACGCCGTAGGGGGTGAAGGTGACACCCGGCGGGCGCTCCATCGGCAGATGTTCGGCGACGGTCTCGGGCGCGCCGCCGCGCAGGATGGCCAGCGTGCGGTCCATCGGCACGCCCCAGTACAGGTGCGCCGCGAACTGCCGGTAGGACGGAAAGCACCAGTCGCCTTCGCGAAGCGCCGCCGCGGCCCCCAGGCCCACGGCTTCCTCGTAGGTGGACTGCGCGGTCACGCTCAGCTCGCCACGGCGCTGCATGCGGATGGTGTGTGTCTCGTAGGCGCGCGTCTGCACCAGCGCGCGGTACATGCGCAGCAGCGTGGCGTCGTCCAGATCCGGCGCCTCCCCGACCAGCCCGCCATCGGGCGCCAGGATGCGGAAAAAATCCTCGTCCGGGGCCTGCTCCGCCCACTTGTGCTGTCCCATCGCTGCCTCCTCGTCCGCCGGCCCGAACGACCGGCCGGCCTATAATGCCATCGACCTCAATCAGCGCCGGGCAGGCGCCTTCGGCCATCAAGGACGGATCATGATCGACTCCCCGCTGCTGCCGCATCTGGACGCTTACATCGACGGCCGCTGGACCAAGCCGGCCGCCGGCAAGACCTTCAAGGTCATCAACCCCGCCACCGGCGACCACCTGGCCGACGTGGCCTCGCTGGGCCGTGACGAAGTGCTGTCCGCCATCAGCGCCGCCAAGCAGGCGCTGCGCACGCCGTCGACTTTCGAGCAGCGCCATGCGTGGCTGACCGGCATCGCCCAGGCGCTGCGCGAGCACCGCGAGGAAATCGGCCGCATCCTGACCCTGGAGCACGGCAAGCCGTGGAAGGAGGGCGCCGGCGAGGCCGACTACGCAGCCGGCTTTTTCGCCTACTGCGCCGAGCACCTGGACCTGCTCAAGCCGCGCAAGCTGGCCGAGCGGCCGCGCGGCTGCGAATGGACCGTGCAGTACCGCCCGGCCGGCGTGGTGGGGCTGATCGTGCCGTGGAACTTCCCGATCGGCATGATCGCCAAAAAACTCTCGGCCGCCATCGCCGCCGACTGCGCCAGCGTCATCAAGCCGGCCTCCAAGACCCCGCTGACCATGCTGGCGCTGTTCACGCTGCTGGATCAGGTCGTCAAGCTGCCGGCCGGGCGCGCCAACCTGGTGATGGGCTCGGCCGGCATGATCGGCGATACGCTGCTCGGCCACCCCGACGTGGCGGTGATCAGCTTCACCGGCTCCACCGAAGTCGGCCGCGAGCTGATCGAGAAAAGCGCGCCGCTGGTCAAGCGCCTGACCCTGGAGCTGGGCGGCAATGCGCCGTTCATCGTTTATGAGGATGCCGACCTCGACCACGCCGCCGACCAGCTGATGGCGAGCAAATTCCGCGGCAACGGCCAGACCTGCGTGTGCGCCAACCGCGTGTACGTGCAGCGCAGCGTGGTCGATGCGTACCTGGAAAAGGTCGTCGCGCGGGTGAAGAAGCTCAAGCTGGGCAACGGCATGGATGCGGATACCGACATCGGCCCGCTGGTGGACCGCGCCGGCTACGAGAAAGTGCGCTTTCACGTCGAGGACGCCCTGGCCAAGGGCGCGACCCTGCTGGTCGGCGGCGGCGCTCAGCCGATCGACACCGAATGGGGCGGATTTCACCCCCCGACCGTTGTGCGCGGCGTGACCCACGACATGGCCTGCTGCAAGGAAGAAACCTTCGGCCCGCTGGTGCCGGTGATCGAGTTCGACACCGAGGCGCAGGTGCTGGACATGGCCAACGACACCGAGTTCGGCCTGGCCGCCTACGTGTTCACCCGCGACGAGGCCCGCGCCCAGCGCTCCATCATGGCGCTGCAGTTCCAGCACGTCGGCTGGAACACCGGCTCCGGCCCCACCCCGGAAGCGCCATTCGGCGGCATCAAACAATCCGGCTTCGGCCGCGAGGGCGGCGCCGAGGGCATCTACGAGTTCGCCGAGGCGCAGACCGTGCCGCGCGGGGCATGAAGCAACGCGGAAGCATTCAGCGTTTCACGCAGCGCAGGAATGCGCCCTTAAATGAAACTACCGCAGCGCCTGCGGCGTCGCCAATCGCGAGTCGCTCATACCAATGCTGCGGCTATGGTTGGCAGTCGGCCACTTGATGTCTGGCTGCAGCGCATAGCACATCTTACGCAAGTAGGTTTATTACTGTTGGGCGTGTTCGGATACTTCTACACGGTCTTACCGGTCTTTCAGAATCAGCAGCTGGAAGAGCAAGCCGCCCGACTCGAGATTGAAAAAGCAGACGCCCAGCGTCGACTTGATGAACTTCTTGTCGAGCAGCAGCGAGTGAGTCGGGACACGTCATTGCTTCGCGAGAGGTGGAAAAAGGAATTGGAGAGAAACGCTCAGCTATCTACTAGTGCAAGCGATGCCCGAAAACAGGAACTTCTTGCGATACAACGTGCCAGAGATGCTGAACGAGCCTTGCAAGCGCAGGTAAAGTCGCTCGACTCAGCCCGATGGGAGCTTGTGTTGCTCGACGTCTTGCGCGCATACATGCTTCCCTCTATCAAAAATTTCGCTAGGGACTGGTCAACGCACCTTGAAGGCTCTGATCTTATCCGGGCAGAAGAATCTGAATGGCCGCGCCCATATGTTGCGCTAGTCGAATCAGTGGAAGTGGCCAAGACGATGCGAGGTGGCGATCAAGTACCAGCAAGCTACTACTCTGAACTTCAAGCATTCATAGAGTCGCGTCGATCCGCACTGCAATGCACAATGCCCGACTTTTCTGGGCTTGCAGCGAGCTACCAAATGCAACGCTCAGCGCTTGAATCGACAGTTGAGGTGGAGACAAGGGCGAATATTGAAAAGCTTGTCAAAGAATATGCCTACAAGGGGGAAGAGATAAGAATCACCGACGATTATAGAGAGTCGGTTAGAAGTAGCGTTCGACGTGGCAAGGTGTTTGAACTAGATGCTGCATTTGAAAAGCAACTTCGCGATCTTAGGAAGTCATGTGACGATAAAGGTATAGCAGTTTATGAGGAGTTCCGTCGCATGAAGGGGATTAAGCATTGAGGCCTCGTAGCCCGGTTGGGCTGACGCAGGAAGCCCAATATCGTTCATGCCGGGAATACTGGAGCACAACGGTTGCCGGCTGCAACCTGCACAACGGAGCGATTTCTGTGCGTGATGCTTGGGTGGGACGCAAGGTGCGCGGGCTTCGCAATCGTGTTTTTCAAGCGAGGGTTGAATCTTTTGAGCTTCCTGCGTCAGCCCGAGCGGGCAGGGGTTTGGGGATGGATCCAAGAATCGTGGCCTGTCCTCTATTTGTAATAGGGTTTTGAAAAAGATGACTTGAGATGACGACAGCAGCAACACAACCCCTTTCTGAGCGACTGCCGGGCTTTTTCCGAGCATACGCCGAAACGC
This sequence comes from Immundisolibacter sp., assembly GCF_014359565.1. Taxonomy (NCBI): domain Bacteria; kingdom Pseudomonadati; phylum Pseudomonadota; class Gammaproteobacteria; order Immundisolibacterales; family Immundisolibacteraceae; genus Immundisolibacter; species Immundisolibacter sp. Next base: position 42,274 of record NZ_JACIZD010000019.1, read on the forward strand.
GTAGCGCACCGGAAAAACAGAGATTGTCCAAGTGGTTGCCCGGCTTTTTTTACGGTTTTTCAGCTTACCGAGTCCAGGTCGAAGCTCCAAAGACGGCGCGTGTCGCGATTGATCCGGATGGCCTTGCTGCTTTTCTAGCGAGCCTGAAAATACCGCTCATTGCTTCACGTCAAGGTGCTTTTCATTTTGACCCGTGGGAAATAGCTGGTCTGGAATCCAAAGAAACGCGCAATGCCAGTGTGCTGGCTTGGCTGCTGAATCCGCTTGGTAGCCACGGTCTTGGCGTCGCCGCCATCAATGGCCTGCTGGCTGTGGTCAATCGCCATTTCCAGTCGTTTTTCAATGCTGATTTTTCGGCAGAACCTGGGCAGTTTTGTCGGGTGCGCACGGAAATCAACCCAAACGGCGAAATTGCCGACCGGGTGGATGTCGAGATCGATGCCAAGAATTTTTACCTTATTGTCGAAATCAAGATTAATGCCCCGGAACAGAGTGAGCAACTGGAACGCTATTGCCGGCAGGCCGAGGAACGTGCAGGCAACCGGCCCTGGGCGGTTGTTTTCCTGACCCCAAAGGGCAAGGAGGCAACTTCAGCAGGCAAGTATGCGGATTCGGGTCGGATCGTTCCTATGCTCTGGAAATCACTTGCCTCCGCGCTGGAGCAACAACTTCCGAATCGTAAAGCAGTAACACACGACCTGCCCCTTCTCTCCATTCCGCGCCAGAGTGCCGAATATGCCGTTCGGTGTTTTCTCAAGAAAATTCGTTCATTCTAACTTGTAGGAGAAAAAGCATGTCAGAAGATAAAAAAGCAGGGCAATTGATTCTTTCTCAGCTCAAGATGTTCAATGAGGCGGCCGTTCTGTTCGAGCAGGTCGTTGAGCCGGCTATTTTGAAAGGGATCGATGTGACTGTCGACTCGTTTGCCGAAAAAAACGACTGGGATGGGGAATACGAATTGGAGTCGGATAACGATTGCTGGCTCGCACCCAAGGCCTGGATTACAAACCCAGGAGAAGAAGGCCCTAAATTCAAGGCGCAGTTTGCAATCGATTATATTGATGGCGATGATGATTTTTGGAGTGCCCTATTTTGTGATGTCGCGACTCAAGGCGGACGAGCTGGTTTTCTCTTCAAGATTGATGTGGGCGCTTTCGGACTAAGGAATACCCGGAGTGCTTGGGTCAAGACAATCCCGCAAGAACTTATTTCCAAGCTCACCGCGCTCGGTTTTCAAAACCGGAACAAGGGGAATTTCTTCCTTCCGGTCACTCTGGATAACCAGATGCTGGCAAACAGTTTTTTGGAGTATGGTGAATTTACCGAGGATGACGACATCTTCGCCCCGCTGCTATCTGCACTGGAAATACTGAAACAAGCCGTCCCGATCTTTGACCAGATCATGCAATATTGCTCTGCAGCGTGCGGGCCGGTGGGCGATAGGTTGGGCTGACGCAGGAAGCCCAATATCGGTTACGCCGAATCATGCAACGCTGTTTCTGGGAACATCAGATCCGGGATGGCGCGGAGCTCGACCGGCATGTGGATTACATTCACTTCAATCCGGTCAAGCACGGCCTGGCAGGACGAGTAAGCGATTGGCCCTACTCGTCTTTCCACCGCTACGTGGCAAGGGGTGTTTTGCCCGAAGATTGGGCGGCGGGTGAATCGGAAAAAGCGGGCAGCTTCGGTGAGCCCGCATGAAAATCCGCGTGGGCACGCTGCGCTTTGCCCACCCTACGGCTCGCTATCACATTTGACACTATGGTCAAGCACGCAGTAGCCTAGCTCGGCGAAGTATTGGGTGCCCCGGAGGCGTAAAACAAGACGCCTTTTCGGGTGCCCATTTGTAGTTATGCACCAAAGGCTTAGCGAGAGGCTGCTTCCGTGGACGAAGAGAAATATCTCGGATATATCAAGTACGAAGGCCCGCTAGTCGAGGACGGGCTCATGGATGCTCGGAAGCAGGCCAAGGCGCTGATTGGATTTGATTCGGCTTTACGTTACTTCATCGCCAAACGCGCTCCTGACTTTCGAAACATTGACTTTGAAATACCGGTCCGCGTTCGAAAAGGATCATGGGAAGCTTTAATACCGGAAACAGTCGCAGGCTGGGTTCAAGCAGGTTTGGGGGTGGTTGCCACCGCTTATTTCACGAAGGCCGCCCAAAAGATGGCGGACAAAGATTTCGAGGACTTCGGCATAACGGAACTGTTTAGGTTGGCTATCGATTCCATAAAATGGTTCGCCAGAATCGGGAAGCACATGGGAAATGTTACCATCCGTGAATTTAAGAACGTTCAGTTCACTGATGGCCTAAAGCAAATCGGAATTACAAACGAAGATGGAGAAGTTCTCTTTGTTCCCAAGCACATACTAGATTTGTATGTCAGTACGAATCCCGGGCTTTTGAAAGACATGGCTGAAAACATTCAAGACGGAAGATCATTTGCTATTGGCTCGGTGCAGGCCGGCGACGTTGACGAAGAAATAGTTGATTTGAAGGATAAGTACATTTTCTGTGATGAAGATGCTGAGCTTGAGGAAGACGTTCTCTTCCCAGAGCTAGTTCATGGCGACTACGTAGTCTTGGAGGGCGAAGTCACTCGGGAGAACAAAACGTCAAACTCGATGGGATTCAAGTACAACGATCACATCCTGACTGCATACCCTGAAACGGGAAGTATTGTTCGCTACAAGCCACTACTGTTCCTGAAATGCAGGCTGTTTGGAACAGTTAACCGAATTGATGAAACAGGTCGCATCGGGGCGCGGCGACCTAAGTTGTATTTCTCCAACCTTGAGCCGCTGGAAGAAGATCGCGACTATTCAATGGTATTCGAGTGAACGTGCATAACCGTGCCTTCCCGTCAACGCATTTGCCGCCGCTTCGCGTCGTCAAATTAGCGATCGTTGATCGAAGTGGTTTGCCGAAGCTATGTCCAACCCGTTTGCATGCCTGGCTTTACGGTATTTCCGAGCTTGTTTGCCGCGTGAGGGAATCGCTGATCAATCCACCGAAACCGGCGCCGTGGACATGACGGCGCCAACGCGTGACCGAGCTGGGGGAAAAACGGCCCGTTTTCGGATGTGGATTGGGTAAATGTACGCGTTTCAGCCGGGTATTTCGGGTTTTGGGCTCCCTCAGGACGCACTGAGGCTGTGCCGCGCCCGCAAACGCCA
>NZ_JACIZD010000020.1 GCF_014359565.1 Immundisolibacter sp.
ACTGCGGCCTCGCCGCCGTTCGATCATGATCACTGCGCGCTCTTCGCTGCTCAAATGGCTGTACGTCGTTCCCATCGCAATACCTTACCTGCAGCAGGGTGTTGCACTTGGAACTTGAGTCTAAGGGGCCCCCGTATGCTGAATGAGCGTGACAGGATTTTCGGTAGGCGGAAACTTTGAAAAACACCTTGAGCGATGGGGCTCACTCGATGAAATGAGTTCATAGAAGAGCGCGTCTGTCATCAGTACGTTGTGGGACAGGCAAGGCTCGCGGATACGATTGGAGCTCGATCCCTGAAGGAAGCACTTGTCGATTACTATTGTCGGTCGCTGCATATGATGGTTAACGTGCTGGCTCAGGGGTGCGAAGCCGGACAGCCGGCGTAGCGTCCCTCTGGAGCGGCGGAAAAAAAATATCAGTAACCACAGTCATGTTTGGTCAACTCGAAGCGAACAATTTCAACTCCATCATTCCCTCTGTAGGAATAGACGTAGGTTCCTCCGTATTGAAGCGAAGGTTTCATTTCCGTGCTTCCACAAACGCTCTTTCTGACCGCTGGTTGCAGCTTTGCGAGAAGCCAGTCACGTTCGATGTCACGCGAAGAATATTGTTGAAATGAATAGAAGTATGTCAGTCGTGCGCCAGGTCCGGCGACGGATTTATCCCACCGCGTGTCTTGATCTACCATGACTGGCCCTCGTGCGTTTGCTTGTTCGGCGGCTTTGGTAAAACCTTCCGACAGCTTTGCTTCGATTTGCTGCTGTGTCGGCTTTGACGATGAAAAAGCAGCTTTGCCAACTCCTTTGCCAATCTGGCCCCCTATACTTGCCGCGATAAGCACAACAATGAAGCCAAAAACTGTCAGTACCTTCTTCCGCATACTTCCCCCCTAATGTTGGAAATGAGCGGCGACTGTAGGCGCGCGAAGCACGCCGGAAAGCGTCCACTCGGTTGACGGATTGGGCGTCACTGTGGTGCACCCGCAAGGGTTCATGCCACAAGCGCACAGGATGGGTGATGCGCAGCGAAACCCATCAATCCGCAAACAGGCACAGGCAGCCGGATTGCCCCGGGGCGGGTCGGTCGTATGCCCGGAGCCGGATGATGGGTTACGGATCGGCAGTTTCCACCTGTCCTGAGGCGCCCTCAGGCAGCCACTTTCGGCTCGAAACCGTCCTCGTCATAAATCAGCTGCGCCGGCTTGTCCTGCAGCGTGGTTTCGATGATTACGCCGCGGCCCCACAGGCGGTGCAGGTAGGCCAGCGTCTTCTCGGCCTGGCCCAGTTCCAGTTCCCGCCCGTCGTAGGCGTGTGTCAGGTGCAGCTTGCGGGCGCCGTCGTAGTCGGCATCGTCGATGCGGATGACCGGGAAGGCTGCCATGCCGACCGTGCCGATCAGCGTGTCGCGAATCTGCCGCCAGCTGTCCTCGTCGGCCACGCGCTGCACGACGTATTCGTCGTCCTCCGGACCGAACTCGTACATGTCCATCTCGCGCATCAGTCGGCCGCTCAGGAATTGGCGCAGGAACGAGGCGTCGCGGTCTGCCTCGCGGATGCGCATCAGCGTGGCCATGCCGTCGGTGGGCCCGCCGTAGCGCTCGCGCTCCTCGGGCGTCGGGTTCTCGCAGCGGCGCAGGATGTCGTGCCACAGCTTGAAGCCCAGGTAATACGGGTTGATGCTGCCCGGGTGCGGGCGCACCACCTGCGAGTGGTGGACCATGAATTCCATCTGCAGGTCGGCCGGCAGGTCCAGGCTGCTGACGATGCGGTGGTGCCAGAAGCTGGCCCAGCCCTCGTTCATGATCTTGGTCTCGATCTGCGGGATGAAGTACTGCGCTTCCTCGTGGACGATGGTCAGCAGGTCCCGCTCCCAGTTGGCGAGGTAGGGATTGTGGTCGCGGATGAACAGCAGGATGTCCTCTTCCGGCTCCAGCGGCACGCGTCGCAGGTCCGGCTCGGGCAGCTCCGGCGCGCGGTGGATGTCGGGGTGCGGGTCGTGCGGGCCGTGCGTGGCCTCGATGGCCCGCTCGCGCTGTTCGGCGTGACCCAGCTTGCGCACGCCAAGGTTGCGCCGGCAGTTGAAGGACAGCGCATGGGCGGCATCCAGCACCGCCTCCACCTTGTCGATGCCGATGGCCGGGTCTTCCGCATAGCGGCGCACGCGATCGGCGCGCGCCTTGAAACGCGATTGCGTCAGCTCCGGGTGCGTGCCCTGGAAGGTGAAGTTGTTCTTGAAGAAATCGTTGTGGCCATAGACGTGGGCGATGGTCAGGATCTGCAGGCACAGCGAGTTGTTGCGCATCAGGTACGCAATCGACTCGTTCGAGTTGATGACCATCTCGTAGGGCAGGCCGCTGACGCCGTGGTCGTAGGTGGTCTTGAGCTTCTCGAACGACTTGCCGTAGGACCAGTGCGGGTAGTGCGAGGGCATGCCGTGGTAGGCCATGTAGCCGAGCATCTGTTCCTCGTCGCAGATTTCGAACACCTGCGGGAAGCAGTCCAGGCCGAATTCGGCCACCTTTTCGCGGATGCGCTCGTCCCAGCCGATCAGGTCATCGACGTCCCAGCTACGCATGTTCACCTCCGGTGGCCTGTGCGGCCCGGTCCTTCTGCAGAAAGGCTTTCAGGCCGGGCCAGATGTCTTCCTTGCCGTGGATGGTCAGGGCGTGGAAGCAGTCGGACTTGATGCGCGAGAAGGTCTCCAGCATCGAGCTCTCGAAGATGCCGCGGCCGGGCGGCTTGATCTCGCCGTAGCCGAACAGGTTGGCCATCTCGCAGATGGCCTCGGCCGCCTGCACGGTCTTGTCGTTGTCGCCGGGGAAGTTGTCGCCGTCCGAGCAGTGGAAGGCGTAGATGTTCCACAGGCTCGGGTGGTAGCGCTCGCCCAGGATTTCGAGCCCCTTCTGGTAGGCGGACGAAATCACCGTGCCGCCGGACTCGCCCTTGTGGAAGAACTCCTCCTCGGTCACCTCGGCGGCGGTGGCGTGGTGGGCCACGAACACCAGCTCGACTTCCGCATAGCGGCTGCGCACGAACTGATACAGCAGGAAAAAGAACGACCGCGCCAGGTATTTCTTGGTGCTGTCCATCGACCCTGAGGTGTCCATCATGCACAGCACCACGGCGTTCGACTGCGGCCGGGTATCCGGCAGCAGGCGGCGGTAGATCATGTCCTCCTTGTGGAAGGGGAAGCGCTGCTCGACATCGCCGGCCACGGCTTCGCCGGTCGGCACGTCCGGCGCACCTGCACGCTGGGCGATCTGGCGCCGGATGCGCTGCATGGCGGTGCGTTTCTTGTCCAGGTGCACGCGGATGCCGGAATGCCGGAAGCCCTTGCGCTGAAAGGCGTGCTCGGACGGCAACTGGCGCAGCTTCTTGCGCTCCAGGTCCGGCAGGGACAGGTCCTCGAACATGATGTCGATCAGCTCTTCCAGGCTGATCTCGGTCTCGTAGTAGTCCTGACCGGCCTCGTTGCCGCCCTGGCCCTTGCCGGCGCCGGACTGGTCGCCCTGGCCGACGCTCTGGCCGACTTCGGTGCCGCCCTCGCCGGTGCCGACGCCGGGCTGGTTCTGGCCATACACGAAGCGGTACTCGCGGATGCCGCGGATCGGCACCTTGACCATGCGGTCGCCGCTGCGGCCGATGATGGCCTCTTCGGCCACGATGTCGCCGATGTTGTCGCGGATCGCCTGGCGCACCTTCTGGCGGTGCCGGGCGCGATCGCCGGCGCTGCGGTCCGAGCGCAGCGCGTCGGCCGGGAATGATCGGAACTGGGAGCGCGTCATAGCCCCTCCTGCTGTGCATCGCCGCGTGGCACGGTGCGGCGCCGTTGCGACGGGCTGGCGGCGGCCGGGGCCGCCAGCCCGTTCTCAAGCCTGCCTCGCGGTCAGTCCTTCCACAGGTTGTTGGCCGCGTACTTGAGCACCACCTCGGCCGAGTGCTCGTTGTAGCCCAACTCGATCATGCGCTGGATCAGGGTGTCGTACTTGTCCTTCTGCTCCTCGTCGCGGGTGCGCGACTTGGTGACGATGCGGCTCATGTCGCGCACCGAATGCAGCAGCTTCTTCTCCAGCGCGTCGCGCAGCGGCTCGTAGGCGCGGTAGCTGACCTTCTCGCCGCGCCGCGTGGCCGCCCACAGGTAGGACATGACTTCCTGCCGGAAGCCTTCGGCCGCCGAGCCGACGATGCCGATCTGCTCCTCGACCGACTTCAGGAAGCTCTCGTCCGGGCGCAGCTCCTCGCCGGTGTTGCGGTCCTTGACCTTGGACTTGTTCACGTAGGCCTCGGCGTGGTCCAGATAGTTCTGGAACAGGTCCTCGGCCTGCTGCTCGAACGAGAACACGAAGGCGCGTGTGACTTCCTTCTCCAGGATGTCCAGGTAGGCCTTGTGCAGGGTGTCCTGCAGGAATTCCAGGTACAGCTTCTTGGTGTCTTCGGCCAGGTCGGCGCGCTTGACCATGTCCACCAGCGCCTCGCGCACGCTGATCGGGTTGATGCCGACTTCGGGGTTGTCGGCGAGCGCATTGTCGAGCGCCTTCATGATGAAGCGGGTCGAGATGCCGAACAGGCCCTCGCGGTGGGTGTCTTCCTGCAGGGACTTGGCCGACAGCTTCAGCGTGGTGCCTTTCTTGACCACTTCCTCGCCGTCGTACAGGCGCAGCTTGGTCATCAGGTCACACTTGGAGGTGGGCTCCAGGCGCGACAGGATGGCGAACATGCTGGCGATTTCCAGCGTGTGCGGCGCGATGTGGGCGCGGAACTGCGACTCGCGCAGCATCTTTTCGTAGATCTTGATCTCTTCCGACAGGCGCAGGTTGTACGGCACCTTCACCACCACGATGCGGTCCATGATCGCCTCGTTGGTGTGGTCGGCCTTGAACTTCTGCCACTCGGCCTCGTTCGAGTGGGCGATGATGGCGCAGTCCACGTACACCGTGCCGTGGCGGCCGGGCGCCGGCACGAACTTCTCCTGCGTGGCGGTGATCATGGTGTGCAGGTATTCGGGCTCGTTTTTGAACACCTCGATGAACTCGACGATGCCGCGGTTGCCGACGTTGAAGGCGCCCGACAGGTCCAGCACCCGCGGGTCGGACTCCGAGTAACGGTCGAGCTTTGAGATGTCCACCGAGCCGATCAGGACCGATGTGTCCTGGTTGTTCGGGTCCACCGGCGGCACCACGCCGATGCCGCGCCGCCGGTGCCGGGAAAATGCCACCCGGGCCACAGGCACATCCTCGTAGCGGCCGCCGAATTCGGTTTCCAGGCGGTGCCGGCACAGCGGGCACAGCTCGCCCTCGATCGGCACGCCGAGCACGTCCGAGAAGCTGCGGCGCAGGTGTACCGGTATCAGGTGCAGGGGCTCCTCGGCGATCGGGCAGCCGTCGATGGCGTAGACCGGTTCGGTTTCCTCCAGCGCCCGTTGCAGCTTGGCGACCAGCGAGCTCTTGCCGGCGCCCACCGGGCCCATCAGGTACAGCACCTGCCGGCTTTCCTCGCCGCGCAGGGCCGCCGAGTGCAGGTAGCGGACGATCTGCGCGATCGACCGCTCGATACCAAAGAATTCCTTCTCGAAGTAGTGGTAGCGCTTGATGCGCTCGTCGCCGAACAGGTGGTTCAGGTGCGGATCGTCGGTCTCGCCAAGGTCCGCGGAGCCGGCCGCCGTGACCGCCTCGTACAGACGGGCATGGGCGAGTTTCGGGATGGTCGGGTCTTGGCGTACCAGTTCCAGGTAATCCAGGAAATTGCCCTGCCAGCTGTGCTCCTGGCGTGCCTTGCGGTCTTCGTCGATCAGGTCAGCGAAGGATCCAGTACTCGTACCCATGTAACGACCTCCGTCGTGTGTCAATCCTGTTGCGTGCGTGCGGTTCCCTGTTCTTTGATTGCTTGTGTTATCGACCATCCGATGCCTGTCGGGCATTCCCAGACCCCGCCCGCGCAGCGGTCCGATGCGGCCGCAGGGGCAGGAACGATGTCAGGGTGGATGGCGCCTCCCGAAGTGACTGTTATCAAGACCCGTGCCAAGTGCCCCGGCCAGTTTCGTCGCCCACGCCATGGGCGGGTTCCGCGCCGTGGATCACTGTGGTTCTTTGACCCGAAACGGCGCAACAAGTTGACGGCCGGTCGCACTGCGCTGGTGCATGGACTCTTGTAACCTCATTCGGCTGCGCCGGCAAACCCCTGCCCCGCTGCTACCATGACAGACTCACCCCTGCCCAGTGTCCGATGCAAAGCAGCGCGCGTCCCGATGAGCCCGATTGAATTCGACCGCCAGCGCGATGTGGAAGTGCTGCAGCGGGAAACGGTTTTTCAGGGTTACTTTCGCGTCGACCGTTATCGCTTGCGGCACCGCCTGTTCGGCGGCGGCTGGAGCCGGCCGTTCCAGCGCGAGCTGTTCGAGCGCGGCCACGCCGCCGCCGTGCTGCCCTACGACCCGCAGCGCGACAGCGTGTTGCTGATCGAACAGTTCCGCATCGGGCCCTACGCCCACGGTGGATCCCCGTGGCAGATCGAAATCGTCGCCGGCATCATCCACGAGGGCGAAACCCCGGCCGAGGTGGCGCGGCGCGAGGCAGTCGAGGAGGCCGGTTGCCAGCTCGGTCCCGACTTGCTGCCGATTGCCGCCTACTACATGAGCCCCGGTGCGGTCAGCGAGCATCTGACGCTGTACTGCGCGCTGACGGACCTGACAGGCGCCGGCGGTATCCACGGCGTGGTCGACGAGGACGAGGACATCCGCGTGCATGTGGTGTCGTTCGCGCAGGCCCTGGATTGGCTGGCGGCCGGCCGCATCCAGAACAGCCCGGCGATCATCGCCCTGCAGTGGCTGGCCCTGAATCGGGCCCGTCTGCAAGCCACTGCGCCGCAAGCGGGCTGAGCCGGCATGACGCGCGCCTGCGATGCCGCACGGGTGGTGGCGGCAAGGACGCCATCAGGCTGCGCCGTTGCACCATTTCAGGGCGCACTTTCGCTGGCGCCGCAGGCGATCCTGTTCGATCTGGACGGCACCCTGGTCGACAGCGTGCCCGATCTGGCGCGTTGCGTGAACGCCGCGCTGGCCAGTGTCGGACACGCCGCGGCCGACCAGGACCGCGTGCGCGGCTGGGTCGGCGAGGGCGCGGCGCGTCTGCTGCACCGCGCGCTGACCGGCTCCCCCGAGGGCATTGCGCCGGCGGCACTGCACGGCCAGGCAATGGCCGTTTTCAACGCTCACTATGCCGCCGAACCCTGCCGCGACAGTCGGCTCTATCCGGGTGTCGCCACCACCCTGGCGGCACTGGCTGGCGCCGGCATCCGGCTCGGCTGCGTCACCAACAAGCCACATCGGTTCGTGCAGCCGCTGCTGGCGGCGCTTGGGCTTGGCGAGCGTTTTGCCAGCATCATCGGCGGCGACAGCACGGCCCGCCTCAAGCCTGACCCCTTGCCGGTCCTGGCGGCACTGTCCGGGTTGGGCGTGGCGGCCGACCGCTGCCTGCTGGTCGGGGACTCGCGCATCGACATGGCGGCGGGCCGGGCGGCTGGCGTTGCCACGGTGGCCGTGACCTACGGGTACGACCGCAGCTGCGATTTTGCGGCGGCCGGCGCGGTGGCCGTTCTCGACCGCCTGACCGACCTGCCTACGGTGTGGGGGCAGCCGGCCATCACCGGCTGAGCCGCCGCGATGCCGATGCGCTTGCCGGCGGGCTGAGTTAGTCTGCCGGCGCCGGCGCGGCCCCTTGCCGCAGCGTTTTCCTCCGGACTGCCGCCATGCCCAAGCTCGCATCCGAAACGCCTTCCGATTCGCTTAAACCAAGCGCCGTTCTGGTCGTCAGCCAGCGCCCGCGGCCGGGCCTGGGGCGTATCCTGCCGTCCCTGGAAGCGCTGGGCCTGCCGGCGGTGGCGATGCTGGCCAGCCAGCTCGGCGATGCGCTGCCGCCGCCGTTTCAGGCCGCGCCGCAGCAGGTGGTCGTCCTCGCCGTCGATGCCGAATCGGTCCGCGCCGCCTGGCGTGCCGGGGCCGGTCTGGTGGCCGGGCTGGGCAGTGGCAAGCACGGTGCGTCGCAGCTTGCTGCGGGCGCGGAATTGCTGCTCGAGGCACCATCCGAGATCGGCAGCGGCAGCCTGCTGAGCGCGTACGCCGACAAATTCCGCGCGCTGCCGGATGCCACTGCGATGCTCGCCGCGTTGGCCGGCCGGCCGCTGGCGTTGCTGTTCGATTTCGACGGTACGCTGGCGCCGGTGCCCGACCATCCGGCCGATGGCTGCCTGCCGCCTGCCATGCGTGAGCTGCTTGCACGCCTCGTGGCGCGCCATCCATTGGCCGTGGTCAGCGGGCGGGCGCTCGCTGATCTGGCCCCGCGCGTGGCCCTGCCGTCGGCCTACCTGGCCGGCAATCACGGTCTCGAACTGCGCGGTGCCGACTACGACCCGCAGACGCTGCATCTGGCGGCCGACTGGCGGCCGCTTCTGGATGCCGTGCACGATCGCCTGTCGCCTCTGCTGGCGGGGTATCCGGGCGGCGTCATCGAGCACAAGGGCGTGACTATCTCGGTGCATTACCGAGCGATTGCGCCGGGTGCTGCGGTGGGGCTGCGCCGCGACGTGGTGAGCGCGGTTGCGGCCTTCGACGGGCTCGTTCTCGAAGGCGGCCGGCAGGTGCTGGAAATTCGCCCCGCCATCGATCGCGACAAGGGCACGGCCGTCGAGTGGCTGCACGGGCGCATGCAGCGCCTGGTCGGACACTGCATGCCGATTTTCTTCGGTGACGATCTGGCCGATGAAGCCGCCTTTCGCGCCGCGCGCCGCGCCGGCGGCTACGGGGTGCTGATCGCCCGCAGCGGACGGCCGACGGCAGCAAGCTGCCGCCTGGACTCGCCCGAGGCCCTGCTGGCCGCCCTGGCGCCGCTGCTGGCCTGAGCCTCAGTCCTCGTCGCGGCTGCGAAACTCGCCCTCGATGATGCGTACCTCGGTGCTGGAGGCGGCGCCGACCGGACCGGCCATGCGTGCCGCCAGCCTGCGCCGCAGCGGTGCGATCAGCAGGCACACACCGACCGCGTCGGTGATGAAGCCGGGCACTACCAGCAGCAGGCCGGCGAGCTGCGCCAGCACGCCTTCCAGCATCGGTCCGGCCGGTGATTGCCCGCCGGCCAGAGCCGACCGCAGCCGGGCCACGCTGGCGATGCCGTGGTAGCGCATGACCGCGCTGCCGGCGACGACGCCAAGGATCAGCAACAGCAGCGTCGTGAGCGCGCCCAATCGCGCCGCCGCCAGCAGCACCAGGTAAAGCTCGGCCAGGGGGAGGCCGACGAAGATTGCGAAAAATGCAAAACGGCGCATTGCAGGCATCAGCATGATTGAAAAAACCGGCGGCTATGATGCCCGCTGCCGGTGGGTTCATGCTGCGGAAACCCTGGTACGACGCGATTGACCTCCAGGGCGGCTACGTGCTGGCGCCGATGGCGGACGTCACGCAGGAACGGCGCGAGTGGCTGGCGGCAAGCTGCGGGAGCTGGGCATCGCCTGAAGACGAACGACCGACAACGGGTTTGCGCCCATTGTCGGTCGATTCCGTGCCGGCCGCTCAGCAGTTGCCCTTCTTGGCCTGGCCCGGCGGGCAGAAGTGGCCGCGGTGGTGGTGGCCGTCGTCGCGGTACGGGTACTCGACGTAATGGCGACGGCCGTCGTAGTCATGGTCGCGGTCATTGTCGGTGGTGATGGCGGTGCCGGCTGCCGCGCCCACGGCGCCGCCGATGATGGCGCCGCTGCGGCCACCCACTTCGTTACCGACTGCTGCGCCCGCGGCGCCGCCCAGGCCACCGCCGATGGCGGCATCCAGCGTGTCACCGGCATGGACCGGGGCCGCCAGGGCCAGGGCGAACAGGGCGATGTAAGGGAACGGTTTTTTATTCATGACGGTATGCTCCGGTTGGGTGTGGCAGTCGGACAAGCTTCTCGACCGCCGGTTCCCTTGGCTTCAGTACACGCCGTCCAGGGTGCGGCGCGGATGACAGTTTCGCCCTTGCAGCCTGAACCCAGGCTGAACGGCTCGTTGGCCTTCAGCGCGCCGCGGCCAGCGACGGATAGAAGCGCTGGTTCATGCGCTGGTAGTAGGCCATCAGGTTGGCGGTGCGCTGGATGCGCTCGCGCATCGGATTGTCGATGGGCGGCCCGACCAGGCTCATGATGAAGGCCTGCGCGGTGGCGTCCACGCTGGTCGGCGTGTCGCCCAGCAGGAAGGCCTTCTCGCCCAGCAGCACCGACAGGGCGTCCAGATCCGCAAAGCCGAAGCGGAAAATCTCGTCCCGGCTGTGCCGGCCAAGGCCCTGGCCGGTCAGGTTGCGGCGCAGGCTGCGGCGGACCAAAGGCGGGATCAGAACCCGCAGCGGCCACGGCAGGCCGCCGAACAGCGCCTGGCGCATGGCCTGATAGCCGTTGTCCTCCATCCAGCGGCAGTGCAGCAGCACCCAGTAGGTGCTGTCGTGCAGCATGCGGTTGATGGCGTGGGCGCGGGCGCGCTGTTCGGCCGTCAGGCTGGCGTCGACGCGGTCGCCGTACTTGTCCTTCAGGTACTCGATGATCAGTTCCGAGTCGCCGATGGTCTGGCCGTCGTCGCGGATGAACGGAATCTTGCCCTTGGGGCCCTTGCGGGCGTCGTTCTGGGTGATGGTCTCGAACGGCAGACCGGTCATTTTCAGATACAGCTCGAGCTTGATGCAGAACGGACTCGGGTTGGGCAGGCCCCAGGCGGGGGCGAACTCGTACAGCTCGATCATGAAGGCTCCGTCGTGGGCAGGATCAGCACGCCAGCCGCGGCCAGCGCCGCGACGGCGGCGGCATCGTAGCCGATAGCGGCCAGCACGGATGCGGTGTCGGCGCCGAGTGCCGGTGCCGGCTGCGCCGGTGCCGGCAACGCCGCGCCGTCGATGCGCACCGGAAAGGCGGGAGCCGGCGCGGTCGGGCCCTGCTCGGCCAGCGCCTCGGCCACGCTGCGCACGCGCAGCATCGGCAGCCGGTGCGCGTTGGCGAGCGCCTCCCATTGGTCGGCGTCGCGGCTGGCGAACAGCGTTTTCAGTTCCGCCTGCAGCGCGTCGCCGTGCCGCTGGCGGCTGGCGAGGTCGGCGTACTGCGGTGCGCGCAGCGCGGCCCCGGCCGCGCCCAGCGCCGCTACGAAGCCGTCGAAGAAATGATCCTCCAGCAGGCCGGCGGCAATGAGCGCGCCGTCGCGGCAGGTGAAAAGATCGTTCGCCGGGTGCAGATGGGTCCGCGACTGGGCCGGCGCCAGCCCGCGGCAGGCCGCCAGACTCAGCGCCGCATCCGTCAGCGAGGCGTCGAGGTACGCGCCTTCGCCGGTGGCCGCCCGGCGCAGCAGGGCAGACACCACCGCCAGTGCCGCAAACAAGCCCCCGGCGGTGTCGGCCACCGGCACGCCGGGCCGTTGCGGCGGTCCCTGCCAGTGCCCGGGCCGGGCCAGCGCGCCACCGGCGGCCAGATAGGTCAGGTCGTGGCCGGGCAGGGCGGCGCGCGGGCCGGTCTGGCCAAAGCCGGACAGGGAGCAGTAGATCAGGTCCGGCCGGGGCTGTTTCAGCGTGTCGTAATCGACGCCCAGCCGCGCCGCCACGCCGGGGCGAAAGCCCTCCAGCACCACGTCGAAGCCGGCCACCAGGCGCTGCACGAAGGCCCCTGCGCCGGGCGCCTTCAGGTCCACGCAGACGCTTTTCTTGCCACGGTTGTTCATGGCGAACAGCTCGTCCGGCAAATGGCGGCCCGGATCGCCGCCCGGCGGTTCGAGCTTGACCACCTCGGCGCCCAGCGCCAGCAACTGCGCGCCGGCGAACGGCCCCGGCAGGAAGGGCGCCAGTTCCAGCACCCGCACGCCGACCAGCGGCGCGAACATCAAATTGCCTCGGCCATCAGTAGGACTTGGGCAGGCCCAGCACCCGCTCGGCCAGATAGCACAGCACCAGCTGCGGGCTGACCGGCGCCAGGCGGGTGATCATCACCTCGCGCAGGTAGCGCTCGACGTGGTACTCCTTGGCATAGCCGAAGCCGCCGTGGGTCATCACCGCCTGCGTGCAGGTCTTGAAGCCGGCCTCGGCGGCCAGGTACTTGGCGGCGTTGGCATGCGCGCCGCAGTCGGCGCCGCGGTCGTACTGGCTGGCGGCGTTCAGCATCACCAGGTTGGCGGCTTCGAGCTCGGCCCAGCATTCGGCCAGCGGATGCTGGATGGCCTGGTTCTGGCCGATCGGGCGCCCGAACACGACCCGCTCCCTGGCGTACTCGGTGGCCTTGCGCAGCGCCACGCGGCCGATGCCGATGGCCTCGGCGGCGATCAGGATGCGCTCCGGATTCAGGCCGTGCAGCAGGTAACGAAAGCCCTGGCCTTCCTCGCCGATGCGGTCCTGCACGGGGATTTCCAGGCCGTCGATGAACACCTGGTTCGAGTCCACGCACTTGCGGCCCATTTTCTCGATCTCGCGCACCTCCACCCGGGCGCGGTCCAGGTCGCAGTAGAACAGCGTCAGGCCGTCGATCGGCCGGGCGGTTTCCTCCAGCGGCGTGGTGCGGGCGATCAGCAGCATCTTGTGCGCGTGCTGGGCGTTGCTGGTCCACACCTTCTGGCCGTGCACGACGTAGCAGTCGCCGTCGCGGCGGGCGAAGGTTTTAAGGTGCGTGGTGTCCAGGCCCGTGTTGGGCTCGGTCACGGCAAAGCAGGCGCGCTGCTCGCCGCGGATCAGCGGCGGCAAGAAGCGCTCGCGCTGCTCGGGCGTGCCGAATTTGACGATCACGTTCGGCCCGAACAGGTTCAGGTGAATGGCCGAGGCGCCCGACAGGCAGGCGCCCGACGCGGCGACGGTCTGCATCATCAGCGCCGCTTCGGTAATGCCAAGCCCCGCGCCGCCATAGGCCTCCGGCATGGCGATGCCCAGCCACCCGCCAGAGGCCATGGCGTTCACGAAATCCACCGGAAATTCGCCGTCGTGGTCCCGTTCGAACCAGTAGCGGTCATCGAAGGGCTCACACAGGCGCTCGATCTGCTCGCAGATGGCCTGCTGGTCGGCGGTCAGCTCGAAATCCACGTCACTCCTCCGGACTGAATTCTTTTATTGACGTTCGAGACTGGCCGGCGGGTCGGCAGCGGGCGCGCGCGGTCGCCGGCCGAACAGGCGCAGGATGCCGCCGCCGATCTTGCGCAAGGCCCGAAAAATCTTGGGCAACAACCAGGCGACCAGTACCAGGAAGGCCACCAGCAGGCTGATGAACAGCCAGGGTTGATTCAGCGCCGCCCACAGGCCGCCGAATACGGCGACATCCTCCGCCACCGACGCGGTCCAGTTCGAGAACGGCTCCGGTGAGGTATTGATCAGCAGGCGCGTACCGGCCTTGGTGACGTGACTCGTTGCGGCCATGCCACCGCCCAGGATGCCGGCGGCGATTTCGAGCGCCGGCGTGACCTCGCCCACGGCGCCGGCCGCCAGCAGCGCCCCGGCCGGGATGCGAATGAAGGTGTGCAGCGCGTCCCAGCCGCTGTCGACGCCCGGCGTCTTGTCGGCGAAGAATTCCACCCCGTACATCAGGCCGGCGGCGCCGATCACCAGCGGACTGGCCAGCACCTGCAGGTCGGGCGGCAGGGCCAGGTCGCCGGTGGCCCCGGCGATGCCCAGCACCAGCAGGGCGGCGTACAGGTTGATGCCGCTGGCCCAGCCGACGCCCAGCGTCAGCGCGATGGTGCGTACAAGTTCGTGATAGCTGTCCAAGGCGGCCTCACCGGCAGGCTGCGACGGGGCCGGCAGTATCGCATGGCGGCCCCTGGCCGCCTGGCGCCGGGAACGGGTCGTGACCGGAATGTCGCAGCCGGTCCGTGCCGATCAGCTCACAACATCAACGGGGTGTCGGGCAATTCGTTCTCGCCCGCGCGGCCGGTGGCAGGGAAGTGCCGCGTCAGATGCCTGCTGACCGCGTCGATGCCCTGGATCGCGCCTGCCGCGTAATCGCCCCGCCTGAAGGCGCTTTCCATCATGCGGCAGACGGCTTCCCACTGTTCGGTTCCCACCCGCGCGTGAATGCCGCGGTCGGCGATGATCTCCACATCCCGGTCGGCCAGCAGCAGGTAGATCAGGACGCCGTTGTTGTGCTGCGTGTCCCAGATGCGCAGGTGGGAGAACAGTTCGAGCGCACGTTCCCTGGCAGACTGGCCGCGAAACAGCGGTCCGGTGTCCAGGGCTGCCTCGACCACAAAGCGCAGCTGCCCTGCGTGCCGCTTTTCGCTGGCCTCGATCGCCTGTTCGATGGCCGCCAGCGCCGCTTTTGGAAAGGTCCGCGCAAGCTGCCGACGGGTCGTGAGCAGGTGCCTGACGATGCGTTTCAAGTCCATGCCTACCACCGCCCCGAGGCGCCGCCGCCACCGAAGCTGCCGCCGCCGCCGCCAAAGCCGCCACCTCCAAACCCGCCGCGACCGCCCAGCCCCCCCGGATACCCGCCAAAACCGCCGCGTCCGCCGCCGCCGAGCAAGGTAAACAAAAAGGCCACAACCCCGGCGATCAGGGCCACGATGAGGGTCCCGATCAGCAGCCATGCGACGACCGCGATGATGGCACCGCCGACCGCTGCGCCCGGGAGCCGTCCGAGCACCGCCCGAAGCACGCCGCCAACGGCGACGACCAGAAACAGGATGATTGGCAGCTGGCTAAACAACGCGTCGCTGGAGCCTGCCGGCCGCGCCGTCGGGGGTGGCAGGGCTTCGCCGTCGATGACGCGAATCATCCGGTCGACGCCGGCACGGATGCCGCCGTAAAAATCGCCTTGCCGGAAATAGGGCGTGATGACTTCGCTGACGATGCGTTTGCTGGTGGCGTCGTTCAAGGCGCCTTCCAGGCCGTAACCGACTTCGATGCGCAGCGTGCGGTCTTCCTTGGCCACAATCAGCAGGGCGCCGTCATCAACCTTCTGGCGTCCGAGCTTCCATTGTTCGACCACGCGCAGGGAATACTGCTCGATCGTTTCCGGCGCTGTGGTGGGCACCATCAGGACGGCGATCTGGCTGCCCTTGAGCGCCTCGAAGGCGCGTAATGTTTGTTCGAGCGCGGATTTCTGCTCGGGTGTCAGGGTCCCCGTCTGGTCGGTGACGCGCGCCGTCAGCGGCGGGACGGCCACCTCGGCGTGGCCCGCCCACGGGCTGCACAGCGCCCAGGCCAGGATCAGGATTCGGGATGCCGTCAGCACCGGGCGTCGCGGCGGCGGGCAGTCAGGGCCTGGCCGGTGCCGGGCTGAAGTCGACCTTCGGTGGCGCCGAAATCTCCTGCTCGTTCTGGACCGTGAAATTGGGCTTCACGCGGTAGCCGAACAGCATCGCCGTCAGGTTGGACGGGAACGAGCGCACCGTGACGTTGTAGTCCTGCACGGCCTTGATGTAGCGGTTGCGGGCCACGGTGATGCGGTTTTCGGTGCCTTCCAGCTGCGCCTGCAGATCGCGGAAATTGGCGTCGGATTTCAGCTGCGGGTAGTTCTCGGACACCACCAGCAGGCGCGACAGGGCACTGCTCAGTTGCCCCTGCGCGGCCTGGAATTTCGCGAAAGCTTCCGGGTCGTTGAGCAGTTCCGGCGTGGCCTGAATCGAGCCGACCGAGGCGCGGGCCTGCGTCACCTGCGTCAGGACCTCCTTCTCCTGCGCGGCGAAGCCTTTGACCGTGTTGACCAGATTGGGCACCAGATCGGCGCGGCGCTGGTACTGGTTCAGCACCTCCGACCAGGCCGCCTTGACCTGCTCGTCAGCGGTCTGGAACTTGTTGTAGCCGCAGCCGCTCAGGGCCAGAGCCAGCAGTGTGGCCAGCAGCAGTCTTGCCTGTCGCATCTACGGTGTCCTTGCGATGGGTGCGTGTGGTTGGCCGCTCAGCCGACCAGATCCGCCGCCAGCGCCGCGCGCGTGGCGGCCGGTAACGGGTCGATGCTGACCGTCATGTTCGGGTGATCGATGCCGGCGGCCAGGTCCGCGCCCGCATGCAGCGCCCCGATCATGGCCGGCGTGAACTCGAAGCGCACGAAGTGCACGGCGGAGGTCTTGTCGTCGTTCTCGCGCTCCATGTCCTCGTCGGCGATGGCGTACACCGGTTCGTGGCCGGCCACGCGCAGCCAGACGCGGTCCTCGACGCCGATCAGGCGGGCCAGGGCGACGCGCCGCTCGGCCTCGTCGTCGTACTCGATCATGAAGGTGGCCTTCAGGTTGTGGCCGTCCGGGATCAGCGGGTTGTAGGCGTCCAGCTCGTCCTGGATGCCGCGCGCCTCGAACACGCGCTCGATGCGCAGCATTTCCTGGATCTGGTACTGGACGGTCAGGCGATCCTCGAAGGCCAGCGTGGCGTGCGGGCCGAGCTGGATCTGGCGGTTTTTCTTGTGCTCCAGCACGCGGGCACGCATCGCCGGGCGTTGCTCGGCGTACTGCTCCAGCGACAGCAGGTCGGCGCGGGTGAGTTTTTGCATGGCTCAGACTCCGTAGGCCAGGCGCAGCAACTGCAGCGGGTGCTCGGACGGCTTGCCGTTGCCGACGCCGTGCTCGATGTGCTTGCAGGCGATCGGGCAGTCGCTGGCGTAGTGGATGGGGTCGATCTCGCGCACGCGGTCGAACACCGGCGTGCCGATCTTCATCGACAGCGGATGGGTTTCCACCTTCACGCCGTAGGTGCCGTCGTGCCCGGCGCAGCGCTCGATGGCCACCACCTCGGTGTCCGGGATCAGCTGGAACACCTCGCGTGTTTTCAGACCGATGTTCTGCACCCGCAGGTGGCAGGGTGGGTGGTAGGCGATCTTGCCCAGCGACTGCTTGAAGTCGGTCTTGAGCAGGCCGTCCTTGTGGCGGGCGATCAGGTACTCGAACGGATCGAAAATGCGCGCCGCGACCTTCTGCACGTCGGCATCGTCCGGGAACATCAGGCGCAGCTCCTGCTTGAACATCAGCACGCAGGACGGCACCGGCGCCACGATGTCGTAGCCCTGGTCCACGTAGGCGGCCAGCGCCGGCAGGTTGTGTTTTTTCAGCTCGTTGACCGAGTCCATGTCGCCCAGTTCCAGCTTGGGCATGCCGCAGCAGCGGCTGTTGTCGGCCAGTGTCACCGGCAGGCCGTTGTGGCGGTAGATGGCCGCCAGATCGTCGCCCAGCTCCGGCATCTGGTTATGGCCGTAGCAGGTGCCGAACAGCAGCACCTTGCCGGTGGTGTTGGCGCCGGCCTGCGGCGTCAGCGGCGCGTTGACCGCCGCCTGATCCTTGAAGTGACGCTTCAGCGGCTTGCTCGCGAACGGCGGCAGCACGGCATCGGCGTGGATGCCCATGACCTTTTCCATCACCTGGCGGGCCGGCTTGTTGCGGTTCACGGCATTGACGGTTTCGGTGACCACCGGAATGCCGGCCAGCTTGCCGGTCAGGTCGGTGGAGGTCAGGAAGCGGTCGCGAAACGACGCGCCCTTGGTTTTGAACTTCACCGCCTTGGCGCGCAGCATCAGGTGCGGGAAGTCCACGTTCCACTCGTGCGGCGGCACGTACGGGCACTTGGTCATGTAGCACAGGTCGCACAGGTAACACTGGTCGACCACCTTGATGTAGTCATCCTTGGCCACGCCGTCCACTTCCATGGTGGAGGACTCGTC
This sequence comes from Immundisolibacter sp., assembly GCF_014359565.1. Taxonomy (NCBI): domain Bacteria; kingdom Pseudomonadati; phylum Pseudomonadota; class Gammaproteobacteria; order Immundisolibacterales; family Immundisolibacteraceae; genus Immundisolibacter; species Immundisolibacter sp. The sequence goes on from NZ_JACIZD010000020.1 coordinate 17,611, forward strand.
CACCAGATCGAACAGGGTCGGGAAGGCCTGGCACAGGCTCACGCAGCGGCGGCAGCCGTGGCAGATGTCGAACACACGCTCCAGCTCCTTCTCCAGCGCCTGTGCGTCGTAGTACTCGGCGGTCTGCCATTCAATGGCGTGCCGGGTCGGGGCTTCCAGGCTGCCTTCGCGGGGCGGCGTACGGGACGGGGAATCAGCCATGATCGGGGCTCCTGCGTGAACGGACCGGCGTTGAGACACTGATTACGGCGATGGCTCGGCACCTGGGCCGGCCAGCAACGGGGCCTTGCGCCCCGCGACAAACGTTCCGAAAAGCGAGGCGGGGACCGTCGCCGGCCCCCGCCACCGCCGGGGCATCAGCTGCCCAGGGTGTCCAGGGCCTTCTGGAAGCGGTTGGCGTGCGAACGCTCCGCCTTGGCCAGGGTCTCGAACCAGTCGGCGATCTCGGAGAAGCCTTCCTCGCGCGCTGCCTTGGCCATGCCCGGGTACATGTCGCTGTACTCGTGGGTCTCGCCGGCGATGGCCGCCTTCAGGTTCTCGGCGGTAGCGCCGATCGGCAGGCCGGTGGCCGGGTCGCCGACGGCTTCCAGGTACTCCAGGTGGCCGTGGGCGTGACCGGTCTCACCTTCGGCGGTGGAGCGGAACACTGCCGAGACGTCGTTGTAGCCTTCCACGTCGGCCTTGTTGGCGAAATACAGATAACGCCGGTTGGCCTGCGATTCGCCGGCAAATGCGGCCTTGAGGTTGCCCTCGGTCTTGCTGCCTTTCAAAGTAGCCATGTCATGACCTCCTGCAGTTGATTGACACCGTTCGGTTGCCGCCGGAGTGGCGGAACTTCACGGCTACGCATGGTAGTCGGGCAAGGTGGGGGATGGAAGTTGATTTTTCCAATGCCGCCGATAGCCAATGTCTATCGGTGCCCGGCCCGCAGCGATTCTAGCCGAAAGCCGATGACGAACCGGTGGCGGACGGGGCGCAGTCGCTGATGGCCTGCGCCAGGATCTCGATTGCCCGTGGGCGAAAGAAGCCGGTCCGCGAGGCCAGCGCCACCTGCCGGTACGGCGCCGTGCCGCGAAACGGCCGCACCGCCAGCAGCGCCCGTTCGCGCGGCGACTCGCCGAGCGCCCCCACCGGCAGCACGCTGATGCCGGCGCCGCTGGCCACCATGTAGCGGATGGTTTCCAGCGAGCTGCCCTCCAGGCGCTGGCCACCCTTGTGCATCAGCGCCGGGCACAGGGCCAGCACCTGGTCGCGAAAGCAGTGCCGCGGTCCGAGCAGCAGCACGTTCTCGTCCCCCAGCTGGGCCGGCCCGATGCTGGCCTGGCTGGTCCAAGGGTGGCCGGGCGGCATCGCCACCACGAACTCCTCGCGGTAGCAGGGCAGCACCTCGATGTCAGGCGCCCGGTACGGCAGCGACAGCACCACGGCGTCCAGCTCGCCGCGCTGCAGGCGGGTGCCCAGATCGTCCGTGTAGTTCTCCTCGATCACCAGCGGCATGCGCGGCGCCAGGCGCCCGAGCAGCGGAATCAGCCGCGGCAGCAGATACGGACCGATCGAGAAGATCACCCCCAGCCGGAACGGCCCGGCCAGCGGATCCGTGGCAGTGGCGGCCAGGGCGCGAATGGTCTCGACATCGGCCAGCACGCGCCGCGCCTGGTCGGCAATCTGCTGGCCGATGGGCGTCGGCTGGATGTGTCCGGGCAGGCGCTCGAACAGCGGCACGCCGAGTTCTTCTTCCAGCTTCCTGATGGCGATGGACAGGCTCGGCTGGCTCACGAAACAGTGTGCCGCGGCGCGGCCGAAATGCCGCTCGCGGGCCACCGCCACCAGATAGCGCAGTTCGTTCAGGGTCATGGCCGACTCGGCTTGGGTGGGCAGGTGCGGATGCGGTATTGTGCCGGCCCGCGCCGTTTGCCGATCCAGCGAGGTCCGCCGCCATGAACCACCCCGATCCGGCCACCGGCCCGGTGCTGCTCGCCGATCGCGATCCCGGCGGCGTGGTGCGCCTGACCCTGAACCGCCCGGCGCAGCGCAACGCCCTGTCCGCGGACCTGCTGCGGGCACTCAAGTCCGCGCTGACGGAACTGGCAGCCGACCCCGCCGTGCGCGTACTGCTGCTGACCGGCGCCGGTCCGGCCTTCTGCGCCGGGCACGATCTGAAGGAACTGCGCGCCCTGCCCGACGAGGCGGCGGCCGGCGCCCTGTTTGGCCTGTGTGGCGAGGTGATGCTGGCGCTGCGGCGCTTTCCGCATCCGGTGATCGCACAGGTGCATGGCGTGGCCACGGCTGCCGGCTGCCAGCTGGTGGCCAGCTGCGACCTGGCCATTGCCTCGGACCACGCCCGCTTTGCCACGCCGGGCGTCAACATCGGTCTTTTCTGCAGCACCCCGGCCGTGGCGCTGACCCGCACCGTGGCCTACAAGCACGCCATGGAGATGCTGTTCACCGGCGACCTGATCGATGCCGCCACCGCCCAGCGCATCGGGCTGGTCAACCGGGTGGTGCCGACCGGCGAGCTGGACGCCGCAACCGGCGCCCTGGCGGCGCAGATCGCCAGCCGCCCGCCGGCCGTGCTGAGCCTGGGCAAGGCCGCCGTGCAGGCGCAAATCGGCCTCAACGAGGCGGCGGCCTACGCCGACATGAGCGCCACCATGGCCAAAAACCTGCTGATGGCAGAAGCCGCCGAAGGTATCGACGCATTCCTCGCCAAGCGGCCACCGAACTGGCCTGCCGCCTGATCGCACGCCGCGGCGCTGGCCACGCCGGCCGATCCCCGTTGTAGGAGCCCGGCTCTGCCGGGCGATCGCGCAGCGCAGCTGCTCACCCACAGAACGATCATCACCTACAACCACACGGCATCCCAATGAAGATATTCCCCGATATCCCGCACCAGCCCCGCGCGCAGCGGATTGGCCACGATATAGCGGGCGACCGCACGCACGTCATCCTGCCGGCGCAAGGCCCGATCATGAAAGCGCGCTGCCACGCGCCGCCGCCCAGCGCCACCGACACGGTCACCTTGTACAGGCGAACTGCTTCCGAAACCGTGCCGCCGTGATTCAGCTGCGCCTGCCAGTGCACGTGATCAGGCATGACCACGAAGGCCAGGGTCGTCACATGGGCAGCGACCTGCGGCGAGTGGAAGGCGCGGACCGCCTGACGGGCGACCGTCCATTCGGCAAACCGGGGCGCCCTGTACACCGTAACCACCGTGAGGAGGTACACCTGTCCCGATAACGACCAGCGGCCTTTGCGCAGATCCCGGCCGTGTGGAGACGTGCTGATGCGGTCCATGCCTGATCTGGGCGCCAGCGCAGCGAGCGATGCAGAAAAGCCGCGCGGCATTTTTATCTGCGGTGGGCGATCATCGCCGCATTCTTAGCTGCCGGAAACGAATTGTCGCGCGCGGCGGATGGCGAGACGACAAGCAATATCATCCCCCTGTAGAGCCAGGCTCCGCCGGGCGATCAATCGCCATGTAGGAACCCGGCTCCGCCGGGCGATCGCGCAGCGAAGCTGCGCTCCTACACAACAATCGCCGCGCCGAAGGAGGCCGACCACCCCGCTTCCTGCTGGCCCCCGATTCCGCGCCCGACCCAAGGACTTCACCGAATGAGCACCACCCCACCCCTGACGCGCCCGCGTTCGGTCCCGCAAATGCTCGAGCGCGTGCAGCACATGATCACGCCGCAGAGCATGAGCCGCGCACTGGCCTTCCAGCCGCGGCCCAGCGACGTGTTCATCGCCACCTTTCCCAAGAGCGGCACCACCTGGCTGCAGCAGATCGTGCACGGCCTGCGCACCGGCGGCGACATGGACTTCGACGAGATCACGCAGGTCGTGCCGTGGCTGGAGACCGCGCTCGATCTGGGCCTCGACATCGACGGCCCGCAGCGCGCCCAGCCGCGGGCCTACAAGAGCCACCTGCCGTGGCCGATGATTCCCAAGGGTGGCCGGTACCTGGTCGCCGTGCGCGATCCGGGCGACGTGCTGGTGTCGCAGTTCCACTTCTGGAACGGCTGGTTCTTCGAGGCCGGCAGCGTCACCGTCGAGGACATCGCCCGCGACCTGTTCCTGAACCAGACCCTGCCGTTCAACTACTACCGCCACCTGCAATCCTGGTGGCCGCAACGGCGGGAACCGCACACCCTGATGCTGTGCTACGAGTCCATGCTGGCCGATCCGCAGGCCGCCGTGCGGCGCATCGCGGACTTCATCGGCGTGCCGCTGGACGCGGCGCTGCTGCAGCGGGTGCTGGACCAGTCGAGCGTCGAGTTCATGCGCGCCCACGCCCGCCAGTTCGACGACCACCTGCTGCGCGAGGCCCGCGACGCGGCCTGCGGCCTGCCGCCGGGAGACACCGGCGGCAGCAAGGTTCGCGCCGGTCGCGCCGGCGCCAACGTGACTGAACTGGGCGACGCCGTGCGGGCCGCACTGGACGCCGCCTGGCAGCAGCACATTGCCGGCCCGCTGGGCATTGCCGATTACGCCGCGCTGCGACGGACCCTGGAGGCGGGCGCCTGAATCGCCGATGCGCTCCTGATCGGGGCGCGCCCCGCCGATGGGCGCCTATTTCCAGCAGCAAGCGTAGCCTGGATGCAGCACAGCGAAATCCGGGATTCTTGGTCTCGTAGCCCGCCGTAGGAGGGGTTAGCCCATCGTGGGAGCGGCGCCCCCGCCGCGAAGCCTGCGCTGCCGCGTTCGGCCCGGGGGCGGGCCTCCTACAAGCAGGATTCGCTGGACGGGTGAGGCCCATGGGAGCGGCGCCTTCACCGAGAAGCCGGCGGACAAGGCGATTGGAGGCTAGGGCCGGAATCGAACCGACGTACGCGGCTTTGCAGGCCGCTGCATGACCACTCTGCCACCTAGCCGGGGCCAGAAACGACTGGCCGCGCACGGGGCGCGGCCAGGAAAAGACTTGGAGCGGGAAACGAGACTCGAACTCGCGACCTCAACCTTGGCAAGGTTGCGCTCTACCAACTGAGCTATTCCCGCCCGAATGGGAACGCGGATTGTCGGCGCCCGGGCGGCGCGCTGTCAAGCCTTTCGGAGGCTGGGCCAGGCGGCTTTCAGGTACATGACCATGGACCACAGCGTCAGCGCTGCCGCGACATAGAAGCACACCACGCCCAGCTCGTAGACGGGCAGTCCGTATAGTTTGTGTTCGTACAGCAGCAGGCTGATGGCGATCATCTGCAGGGTGGTCTTGGTCTTGCCGATGCTGGACACGGCGACCTGGGCCCGCTCGCCGATCTCGGCCATCCATTCGCGCAGCGCCGAGACGGTAATCTCGCGTCCGACGATGACGATGGCCGGCACGGCCATGTAGCTGTGCGGGTGGCCCTGCACCAGCAGCACCAGCGCCGCGGCGACGATCAGCTTGTCGGCCACCGGGTCCAGGAACCGCCCGAACGGCGAGGTCTGGCCCAGACGCCGGGCGAGGTAGCCGTCCAGCCAGTCGGTCAGCGAGCTGACCAGGAACAGCCCTGCGGCGGCCGGCCGGCCCCAGGCAGTCGGCAGGTTGTAGCAGACCACCACCAGCGGGATGGCTCCGATGCGCGCCAGGGTGAGCACATTGGGCAGGTTCAGCAGGCGCCGGCTCATCAGGCGAGTTCTCCGTGCAGGGCGTCGTAGACGGTTTGCGCCAGGCTGTGGCTGATGCCGGGCACCTGCGCCAGGTCGTCCACGCCGGCGCGGCGCAGTTCCTGCAGGCCGCCGAAGCGCGTCAGCAGCAGGCGCCGGCGCTTGGGGCCGAGCTGCGGGATGTCCTCCAGCGGCGAGTGATTGCGCGCCCGCTGGCGGCGCCCGCGGTGGCCGGCGATGGCGAAGCGGTGCGCCTCGTCGCGGATGTGCTGGATCAGGTGCAGGGCCGGCGAGTCCGGCGGCAGGAAGATCGGCTGCTCGCGCCCCAGCAGCAGCAGCGTCTCGGCGCCTGGCCGGCGGGTCTCGCCCTTGGCCACGCCCAGCACCGCCAGGCCGCTGACCTGCAGCTCGTCCAGCACCGCCTTGACGCGCTGCAGCTGCCCGGCGCCGCCGTCGATCAGCAGCAGGTCCGGGAACTTGCCCTCGCCCTTTTGCAGGCGCGTGTAGCGTCGCTCGATGGCCTGCGCCATGGCGCCGTAGTCGTCGCCGCCGGTCACGCCCTCGATGTTGAAGCGCCGGTACTCGGACTTGGCCGGGCCGTCGGCGTCGAACACCACGCAGGAGGCCACCGGCGCCTCGCCCATGGTGTGGCTGATGTCGAAACATTCCAGGCGCTGCGGCAGGCTGTCCAGGCCCAGCGCCTCCTGCAGGGCCTCGTAGCGCTCGCGCAGGCTGGCGCTGCTGGCCAGGCGCCGGCCCAGCACCAGCGCGGCGTTGGTGCGCGCCAGGCGCAGCCATTTGGCGCGATCGCCGCGTACCGCGGCGGCCAGGCGCACCTTGTGGCCGCTGACCTGGGCGAGCGCGGTTTCGAGCAGTTCCTGATCCGGCACTGCGTGACTGATCACGATTTCGGCCGGCACCTCGCCGTCCAGGTAGTGCTGCGGCAGGAAGGCCGCCAGCACGCTGTCCGGCTCGGCGTCGTCCACCAGGCGCGGAAAGAACGAGCGGGTGCCCACGCTGCGCCCGCCGCGGATGAACAGCACCTCCACGCAGGCCACGCCCTGCCGGCTGGCGCAGGCGATGACGTCGACGTCCGCGTCCACGCCCTCGATGCCCTGCTGTTCCTGCACCCGCCGCAGGGCGCCGATCTGGTCGCGCAGGCGCGCCGCCTGCTCGAAGTCCAGCAGCGCGGCAGCCTGCGACATCCGCGCCGCCAGCTCGCCGATCACCAGTTCGTTCTTGCCTTCCAGGAACAGCTCGGCGTGGCGCACGTCCACCGCGTAGTCGTCCGGTCCGATCAGCCCCACGCAGGGCCCGGTGCAGCGCTTGATCTGGTACTGCAGGCACGGCCGCGTGCGGGCGCGAAACACCGTGTCCTCGCACTGGCGCAGGGGAAAGATGCGCTGCATCAGGGCCAGGCTGTCGCGCACCGCGCCGGCGCTGGGGTAGGGGCCGAAATAGCGCCCGGGTGCCTTGCGCGCGCCGCGGTGAAAGGCCAGGCGCGGGAAGGCCTCGCCCTTCGACAGGTAGATGTACGGGTAGCTCTTGTCGTCCCGCAACATGATGTTGTAGCGGGGCCGCAGGGACTTGATGAGGCTGTTTTCGAGGATCAGCGCCTCGCTCTCGGAGGCGGTGACGGTGACCTCGATGTCGGCGACCTGCGCCACCATGCGCGCCACCTTGGGCGAGTCGTGACGCTTGCTGAAGTAGCTGCCAACGCGCCGGCGCAGGCTGCTGGCCTTGCCGACGTAGATCACCTGACCGCTGGCATCGAGCATGCGGTACACGCCCGGCCGGTTCGGCAGGCGGGCGGCGATGGCTTTCGGTTCCGGGCGCTCGGTCATGTTGTTGGGTCGATCAGGTCGCGGGCGCTGGCCAGCGCGGCGGTGAACATCGCCTCGTCGATGCGGCCGGTCTGCACGTTGTAGCGGCTGGTGTGGTAGCTGTCGACCAGCCAGCGGCCGTCCGGCAGCGGATGGCGGGTGTTGTGGGCAAACCTGAACCGGCTGGGCTTTTCACCGAGTGCCCGCAGCACCGCCTGGTGGGCGATATGGCCCAGCGCCAGCACCACGCCGCCCGGCGGCACCCGCGCCAGCTCGGCGCGCAAGAAGGCGTTGCAGGTGCTGATTTCTTCCGGCAGCGGCTTGTTGGCCGGCGGCAGGCATTTGACGGCATTGGCGATGCGGCAGTCGAACAGCTGCAGGCCGTCGCCCGCGGCCAGCGATTCCGGCGCGCTGGCGAAGCCGAGTGCATGCAGGCCGCGGTACAGCAGCAGGCCGGCGTAATCGCCGGTGAACGGCCGCCCGGTGCGGTTGGCGCCGTGCATGCCAGGGGCCAGGCCGACGATCAGCAGCCGCCCGCCGGGCGGACCGAAACCCGGCACCGGCGCGGCGAAGTAGTCGGCCCGCTCGGTGCGCACGCCGTCCAGGAATTCGGCCAGACGCGGACAGCGCCGACAGGCGGGATCGTGCAGCGCGGTGGCGGTCATTGGGTTCGACGGGCTGGCCGGTGTGCGGACAGTTTGCCAGACGCCACGGATGGGCGGATTTGCGCCCGTGCCGGCCTTATTCGATGTTCTGAATCTGCTCGCGCATCTGCTCGATCAGCACTTTCAGGCCGACAGCCGCCTGGGTGATCTCCATGTCGATGGCCTTGGAGCCGACGGTATTGGCCTCGCGGCCGAGTTCCTGCATCAGAAAGTCCAGCCGCCGGCCGACGGCGCCGCCTTTTTGCAGGCAGCTGCGGATTTCCTTGACGTGAATACCGATGCGGTCCAGTTCCTCGGCGATGTCGCCTTTCTGGGCCGCCAGCACCAGTTCCTGTTCCAGGCGGGACGGTTCAACGGGTACGCCCAGTGCGGCGATGCGCTCGCGCAGCTTGTCGCGCCAGGCCTCGCGGATGGCGGGGATGCGCTCGCCGATTTTCGTGGCCAGTTCCAGCACGCCGGCGGCGCGTTCCTCGATCAGCTCGGCCAGGCGCTCGCCTTCGCGGCGGCGGGTGGCCTTCAGTTCGCCAAAGGCGGCTTGCAGGGCGTGCATGGCTTCGTTTTCCAGCGTTTCCTGGTCGGCGCCGTCGGCGGACTTGACCACTCCCGGCCAGCGCAGCAGGTCGAGCGGGTTCAGCGATTCAGTGTGCGCACCCAGGTGATCGCGCACCCGCATGGCGGCGCTGATCACGGCCTGCAGCGCCGGTTCGTTCAGCTCCAGGCTGGCGGCCTCGACGGGCGGCACGTAGCGCAGGCCGATGTCCACCTTGCCGCGGTTCAGTTCCCGATTGGCCAGGTCACGCACGCGCGCTTCCAGGCCGCGCAGGCTGTCCGGCAGGCGCAGCGACAGCTCCAGGTAACGGTGGTTAACGCTGCGCAGTTCCCAGGTGAATTCGCCCAGCGGCCCGCTGCGGCTGCTGCGGGCAAAGGCGGTCATGCTGGAAATCATGGGCGGTTCCGGGTTCGGGCGGGGCGGCCAAGTGTAGCGGACGGGCCGCATGGCTCTGCGGCTGGCCCGCGGGCTGCCGGGCTACAATGGCCGCCCTTTTGGCCGTCCATGCCGCAAGCCGCGGCGCTCGCCGGCGGTCAGTCGATCTTGTGCCTTTCCATCTCTTTTTCAAGGACACGCCATGCGCCCGAGCGGCCGTCGGCCGGACCAGTTGCGTCCGGTCACCATCACCCGTCAGTTCAGCAAGTACGCCGAAGGTTCGGTGCTGGTCAGTTTCGGCGACACGCGGGTGATCTGCACCGCCAGCGTCGACGAGCGCGTGCCGGGCTTCAAGCGCGGCAGCGGCAGCGGCTGGGTGACGGCCGAGTACGGCATGCTGCCGCGCGCCACCCATTCGCGTAATCAGCGCGAGGCCGCCAATGGTCGCCAGGGCGGCCGCACGCTGGAGATCCAGCGCCTGATCGGCCGCGCCCTGCGTGCGGTGGTGGACCTGTCGGCGCTGGGTGAGCGCACCATCACGCTGGATTGCGACGTGATCCAGGCCGACGGCGGCACGCGCACGGCGGCCATCACCGGCGCCTACGTGGCGCTGGTGGATGCGGTGGCCAGCCTGCGCAAGCGCCGGGCCATCACGCGCGATCCGATTCACGGCGCGGTGGCGGCGGTGTCGGTGGGCATCTTCGCCGGGCAGACGGTTCTGGACCTGGACTACGCCGAGGATTCCACCGCCGAGACCGACATGAACCTGGTCATCAACGACGCCGGCGCCTTCGTGGAAATCCAGGGCACGGCCGAGGGCCACGCCTTCCGCGCCGACGAGCTGGCGCAGCTGATCGCGCTCGGTCAGCAGGGCGTGGCCGAGCTGATCGCCCTGCAGCGGGCGGCCTTGGCCGGCTGATGCGCCTGGTGCTGGCCAGCGGCAACCGCGGCAAGCTCGCCGAGCTGCGCGGGTTGCTCGGCGACCTGCCGCTCGACCTGCAGGCACTGGGCGATTTCACCGCCGATGCGGCCGAGGAAACGGCGCCCAGCTTCGTCGAGAACGCCATCCTGAAGGCCCGCCTTGCCGCCGCCGCGTGCGGCCTGCCGGCGCTGGCCGACGATTCCGGGCTGGAGGTGGACGCGCTGGCCGGCGCACCGGGCGTGCACTCGGCCCGCTACGCCGGGCCGGCGGCGGACGATGCGGCCAATCGGGCCAGGCTGTTGCAGCAGCTCGCCGATGTACCGGCGGATCGGCGCACGGCGCGTTTTCGCTGCGTGCTGGTCTACCTGCGCCACGCGCAGGACCCATGGCCGCAGATTTTCAGCGGCACCTGGGAAGGCCGGATCGCGCTGACCGAGGCCGGCCAGCACGGTTTCGGTTACGACCCGCTGTTCTGGCTGCCCGAGCACGGCTGCACGGCGGCGCAGCTGGACCCGGCCGACAAGGCGCGCCTGAGCCACCGCGCCCAGGCGGCGCAGGCGCTGCGGGCGTTCCTGCAGGCGCAGCTGGCCTGAGGTCGGTCGGCGCTGCGCTTCAGCCGCGCTGCACGAATTCCAGTGCGAACTTGCTGCCCAGGTACGCCAGCGCCAGCAGGGCAAAGCCGGCCAGGGTCCAGCGCACGGCGGTGCGGCCGCGCCAGCCGGCGCGGCGCCGGCCGATCAGCAGGGTGCCGATCACCAGCCAGGCGCCGATCGAAAGCGCCGTTTTTTCAAGCAGATGCGGCGCAAAGATGTCGCCCAGGAACAGCACCCCGGACAGCAGCGCCAGCGTCAGCGCGGCAAATCCGAGTCCCAACAACTGGAACAGCAGCCGTTCCATGTCGCCCAGCGGCGGCAGTGCGCGCAGCACGCCGCCGGGCGCGTGCTGGCGCAGACGCGAATCCTGGTACGCCATGACCAGCGCCTGCAGGGCCGCCAGCGCCAACAGGGCATAGGCGCTCAGCGACAGCGTGACGTGCAGCGCCAGCGGCAGCATGTCGACCGCCGGCAGCGGCGTCGAATGGTCCGGCAGCAGCATCAGCAGCACCGACAGTCCCGCCAGCGGCGCCAGCACGACGCCCAGGTTGTCCACCGAACGCAGGATGGAGATGCCCACGAACAGCAGCATCACCGCCGCCGCCAGCAAGGACACCGCATTGCCGAAACCCAGCGCCAGCGCTGGCCCGTCGGCGATCGTCGTGCGCAGCAGCCCCAAGTGCAGCAGGCCCAGCAGCGCTGCCGCGGCCCGCAACGCGAGGCGCGTGCCACTGGCCGGCCGGCGCAGCTGCAGGACGTAGCCGGCGCCAAGGCCCAGGTAGGCCGCGGCGAGCAGGATGGACAGGGCGTTGAATGACATGCGACGCGGCTGGCAACGGTGGGCGAGCCATTCTACTGGAGGCCCGGCCGGGCCTCGTGGCGATGATCGCCCGGCATAACCGGGCCTCTACAGCCAGCGATTCTGGCAGCGCGTCCCGGCCCTCCGGTTGCCGCCTCAGGCGGCGTGGGTCAACCGATGTTCCCGGCGCGGCGTGCCGGACAGGTGCAGCAGGTCGGCGCTGTGCAGCAGCAGCCTGTCGTCGCCGAGGTCGGCGGCGGCCAGACTGGCCAGCACCGCCGGGTTGCTGTCGATCATGGCGATGACGCGTTCGCCACGCTGCTCGGCCTGCGCGATCGCCGACAGCTTGCTCGCGCCGACATCGTCCCGCCAGCCGTGCGGCGTGAACCAGGCCAGTTCGTCGACGAACCGCAGGCGGCTGTCCGATGCCAGGTCGTTCAGGCAGCGCAGCGTGTCCTGGCGCAGAAACTCCGGACGCGCGGAGTTGATGCCGACCACCGTGCGCGGCTGCTCGTTCAGCCAGGCGGCCAGGCCCAGCAGGCCGCGGTAGGGCGCATGGGCGAGGCGGGCAATCTCGCCGCAGCGGCGCTTGTGCTGGAACCAGGCGAGCACTTGCGGCTGTTCGTCGGCCGGCACCTGGCAGTGTTCCAGGATGGCTTCGATGCCGCGTCCGAACGGATCGAGCGTGCCCGGATCAAGAGCACTGAAGTGGGAGCTGGCATGGTTGGCGTCGTAGGCACGCAGCAGGCCGGCGAGCGCCAGGCGCATGTCCAGGAACGTGTCGTCGACGTCGAACAGCACCAGCAGGCGTTGGTTTGGAAAGCGCTGCAGGCTGCGCTCGTGGTGGCTCAGCAGCGCGCGGGTCCAGTCGCGCATGGTCGGTATCCTCGTTCGGCTTGGGGTGTGGGCGCATGCTGGAGGGCGCCGGTTAAACTTTGATGACCCCAACCGATTTGGCAGCAACCTTCATGCCGCAGCTGGTACTTGCCTCGACCTCACCCCGCCGCCGTGAACTGCTGGCCCAGCTTGGCGTGAATTTCGAGGTGCTGGCCGTGGCGGTCGACGAGCAGCCCTTGCCAGGAGAACTGGCAACCGACCATGTGTGCCGACTGGCGCTGGCCAAGGCGCGCGCGGCTGCAGCGCAGCTTGGCCCGCAGGTCTGCGTGCTGGGCGCCGACACGGTGGTGGTGCTGGACGGGGAGATTTTCGGCAAGCCGGTGGATCGGGGCGATGCGGCCGCCATGCTGCGCCGCCTGTCCGGGCGCACGCATACGGTGCTCAGCGCCGTGGCGCGCGTGCAGGGCGGTGCCCACGTCGTGCGCCTGAGCGAGAGCGAAGTGACGTTTCGCACCCTGTCGCCGGCCGAGATTGCGGCTTACTGCGACACCGGCGAGCCGCTCGACAAGGCTGGCGCCTACGCCATCCAGGGCCGGGCGGCGGCGTTCATCCGGCATCTTGAGGGCAGCTATTCGGGCGTCATGGGGCTGCCGCTGTTCGAGACCGCCGATCTGCTGGCCGGCGCCGGGGTGCTGGTCGGGGACTGAGGGCGCCGTGCGTCGATGCCATGCCGGATCACCCGGCTGCCATCAGCCGCCGGTGGGGCTCAGGATGATCTCCACGCGGCGGTTCTGCTGGCGACCGTCGGCGGTTTCATTGGACGCGATGGGTTGGGTTTCGCCATAACCAAGGGTGGTCATGCGGCTGCTGGCCACGCCGCGGCTGGCCAGATAGCTGGCGACGGCCTGGGCACGGCGCTCGGAAAGCTGCTGGTTGTAGCTGTCCGAGCCGGTGCTGTCGGTATGGCCGTTGATCTGCACCCGGGTGTCCTGGTATTCGGCGATGGTGGCGGCCACCTGATCCAGGGTGCTGTGGAAGGCGGGCGTGATCTGGGCGCTGTCGGTGGCGAAGGTGACGTGCCCCGGCATGTTCAGGATCACGTTATCGCCCTGGCGTGACACCTCCACGCCCGTGCCGGCCGTTTGCTGGCGCAGTTTTTCTTCCTGGTTCTGCATGTACTTGCCGACCCCGGCGCCGATGGCGGCACCCGCTGCCGCGCCGATACCGGCACGCTGGCCGCGGTCACCGCCGCTCACGCCGCCGAGCACCGCACCCGCGGCCGCGCCGATGGCGGCGCCCTTGCCGGTCTTGGTCATCTCGCGCTGGCCGGTTTCGGGGTTGGTGGCGCAGCCGGCGACCAGCAGGGCGACCAGCCCCGCGGCGGCCGGACCATGAAAGCGTGTCCTGAACATGAATATCTCCGCGGTAGCGAGTCACCATTGACCGAGCAGTTGGACCGCGGCCGATCGCGCTTGTTGTTGTGTGCCGGCCGTGTGGCCGCGAGTTCACGGGCCGGGCCGATGCTGACCCGCGCGTTCCTCGACAAGCCGCCCGCGGCGTGCACCGATGATGTGGGCCAGCACCAGCACTGGCAGCGCCAGTCCAAGAACCCAGTGGCTGACCGACACCCACGGGCGCGCCGTTTCGTCGGCCACGTAGTACAGCGCCCAGCCGCCAAGAGCCAGCACTGCGCAGGCGGCGAGCAGCACGAGCCCGCTGGGCCGCCGACGGCGAGGTCGCCAGGCAGGCCACACGTGCATCGGCAGCAGGGCGCCAAGACCCAACAGCGCCGGCAGGGCCAGCAGGCCGTGCAGGCGCATCAGCCAGGCTTCCAGCGGATGGTGTTCGGGGCCGAACGGACCCTCCACGCGCAGCCAGGTGTGCAGCACCAGCCAGGCGGCGCCGGTGAGCAGCAGCAGCAGGCAAAGGCCGTACACCGCGCGCCGGCCGAGCGGCCCGAGGCGCGGACCCAGCAGCGTGTAGCGTGGGCCGGGTTTCATGCGGCGGGCAGCAGCAGGGCCTGCGCCTGCAGGCGGCGCAGGACGGGTTCGCAGGCGGCCGGATCGATGGCCACCGGCTTGGTCAGCGCGTCGGCGCGCAGGCAGGAACGGGCCAGCACGGTCACGCTGCCGGTCGCCGCCCAGGCGCGCCCGCGGCGCGGGTCGACCAGCGGCGAGCGCCAGGCCTGTCCGTGCCGGCGGCGGGTGTCCGCCACGCAGCTGGTCGCCACGGCGCCCTGCAACAGCGGCGGCAGCAGCCGCAGCCGGGCCGGATCGGCCGGATCGCGCACGCCGATCCGGCGCGGCTCGTGGCCATAAAAACGCAGGTCACCGCCAGCGTTGACACAGGCCTGCGGCACGCCGGCCCGGCGCAGGCTGGCGATGGCCTGATCCACCGCATAGCCCTTGGCGATGCCGCCCAGATCGATCAGCAGCGGGCGGGCGAAGCGCACCGTGCCGTCGGTGCCAAGGCGGATGTCGCGCCAGTCGCCGGTCGTTTCCGGGCTGTTCGACAATCCGGGCAGATACCCCCAGCGCACCAGTGTCGGCGCGATGGTCACGTCGAAGCGGCCATTCGTGAGCGCGCTCAGCCGGCAGGCTGCGCGCAGCACACGCCGCAGGTGCCCGCTCACCGGCACCGGGCCGGCATGCGCCGCGCGGTTCAGGCGCGACAGCTCGCTGTCCGGTTCGTGAAAGCTCATCCGGCTGTGTACCCGCGCCACGGCCCGAAAGGCGCGGTCGATGGCCCGCGCAAGCTGCGCCGGCGGCAGGCCGGTCGCCTCGATGCCGACCAGCGTGCCCAGCCACGGCTGCGCCCGGCGCATCGTGCCGGTCAGCGGCCGGGCGAGCGGAGCATTCACGGCGCAGCCCCGAGCAGCGCGCGGTGGGTGGCCAGCAGGCGCCGCACGCCGTCGGTCAGGTGGCGGCAGGACAGCGTGGCGCCGCTGATGTTCTGGATGTCGCGCCCGAGCTTGACCGCATCGCTCGCGTCCTTGCCCAGGAACTGCGCCCGCCAGCGCGGCTGGCGCACCTGGTCGCCGTGCGTCTCGCGGTAATCGAGGATTTCCACGCCCGCCACCTGGCCGTCGGCCGTGACCGCCAGCGCGTAGGTGATGAACTCGTGCTTGCCGTAGACCTGATCCACGAACAGGTGCCCAAGCAGCCTGTCCGCTGCAATGGCGCGCCACACCTTGGGCTTTCGGTTGACGACGCGGGTTCCGCTGGCCTGTTCGATGGCGCGCACCTGTTCGGCGGTGAGTTCGACCGCTTCCGGGGCGTAGTCGGTCGCGGTCGGGAACAGCAGCCGCTGTGCCTGTTCGATGCTCAGGTATTGCGTGGCCTGCGCCGCCAGTGGCGTGACCAGCAGCGGGACGGCGAGCCACGGGGAGGGCAGCGGGCGGGACATGGCGGCTATGCTGCCCTTGATGCGAATGATTCGCAATGTTTGAGGCTTGATACGCGTCAAGCCCGGCCCGAAAGCACCGCTGCGGCGACCTGTGTTCGCGGCAAACCCGGACCGGCCGGCATAATTGCGCCCCGGCCGGCTCATGTCCCGCTCCTGTCGACAGATCAACCATCGCTTCATGAAACTCTGGCGTCTGCTTCTCCTGCCCGCGCTGGCACTGCTGCTGGGCGCGCTGGCGCTCGGCCTGCGGCACGATCCGAAGCAGATTCCCTCGCCGCTGGTCGGCAAGCCGCTGCCGGCCATCGCGGGCGAGACACTGGACGGGCAGCCGGTCGATCTGGCCAAGGCCGGGCAGGGCAGGCCGCTGCTGATCAACGTGTGGGCCTCGTGGTGCGAGTCCTGCGCCGTGGAGCATCCGGTGGTGGTGGCGGCGGCACGGCAGTTCGGTGACCGGGTCGCCTTCATCGGCCTCAATTACCGGGACAAGCGCGAGCTGGGTGAGGCCTGGCTGGCGCAGCGCGGCAACGCCTACCGCTGGTCGTTCTTCGATCCCGAGGGCCGCGCCGGCATCGAACTTGGCGTGTACGGCGTCCCGGAGACCTTTTTCGTGGCGGCCGACGGCACGCTGCTGGCCAAGCACGTCGGGCCGCTCGACGCGGACAGCCTGCGCGGCTACCTCAAGACGCTGTTCGGGGTGAGCTGATGCGCGGACTTCTGATGGCGCTGCTGCTGCTGGCGCCGCTGGCGCGGGCCGAGGTGGTCAGCGAAGACCCGCAGCAGCGGCAGGTGCTCGAGATCGCCCAGCAACTGCGCTGCGCAGTGTGCCAGAACCAGTCGGTGGCGGAGTCGAATGCCGAGCTGGCGCAGGACATGCGCCGGCTCATCGCCGAGCAGCTTGCCGCCGGGCGCAGCGAGGCCGAGGTCATCGATTACTTCCGCGCCCGCTACGGCGATTTCGTCCTCATGCGCCCGCCGCGGCAGGGTTCGGGCGCTCCGCTGTGGTGGGCGCCGTGGGCGATCCTGGCGGCGGCCGGCGGCGGGGCCTTCATCTACCTGCGCAAGCGCCTGCGCGCTCAGGAGCGTTCGTGACAGCACTCGTTCTGACCGGCTTGGCGGTGCTGGCCGCGGTGGCCTGGCTGGTGCTGCGCCTGCCGTCGCCGGCAAGTGCCCCTGACACCCTGGCGACACGGCGCGCGCAGTTGCAGGCGAGCCTGGACGAGCTGGCCCGCGCCCGCTCCGACGGCGTGCTGGATGAGGCGAGCTTTGCCGACGAACAGCGTCGCCTGCAGGCGGACATGGCAGCCCTGGCGCAGCCGGCGCCGGCGCCGTCCGCATCACGGCCCGACCGCACGCTGTGGCCGTTCGCGCTGGCGGTATTCATCCTGCTGCCGGCCGCGGCCGTGGGGTTGTATGGCTATTTGCAGGGTCCGTTCTGGCAGCAGATGGATGCCATGCGCGACGCGCCGAATGCCGCCGCGCCGGTCGATCCGGCGGCCATGGTGGCGCGGCTCGAGGCGCGTCTGGCCAAGGACGGCAGTGATCCCGAAGGCTGGCGGCGCCTGGGCCGCTCCTACGTCGTGCTCGGCCGCCCGGCCGACGCGCGGCGTGCCTACGACCGCGCGGCGCAGCTGGCGCCGGACGACCTGACGCTGCTGGAGGGCTACGCGGACGCCGCCGAGCCCGGTGTGGCCCCGCCGCCCGGCATCGCGGCCATGATCGCCAGCGTCGAGCAGGGCATCCTGGCCACGCCGGACGATCCGCGTGCCTGGGTGCGCGCCGGCTTTGCGCGCAGCATGCAGGGCGACCGCACCGGCGCCCGCGACGCCTACGCCCGTGCCCACGAACTGGACCCGCAGCGCCCGGAAGTGTTGGCCGCGTATGCTGCCAGCGAGTACGCCCTGAACCCGCAGCAACCCAGCGCGCGGGCGGTGGAACTGTACGAGCGCCTGCTGAAGATCAATCCCGACAACGGCTCCGCGCTGTGGGTGCTCGGCCAGGCCGCGCAGCGTGCCGGCCAGCCGGCGCAGGCGCGCGACTATTGGCAGCGCCTGCTGGGGCTGCTGCCGGCCGATTCGCCGATGCGGGCGCAGGTGCAGCGGGCGATCGATACGGTAGCGGGAGGCGCTGGGGCGCCGTAGCGCTGCCTAGGGCTTGCCGGCGGCCAGGTGTGCCCGGATGGCGTCGGCGATGAGGTCGTAGCGACGATCGAAATGGTGATCACCGGGGCGCTCGAGGCGCGTAATGGCGCCGGCACCGGGCGCTGTGCAGAGGCTTTCGGTCTTCTCCTTGGCGCCGTAGACGCACAGCACCTTGGCTGGCGGGATGCGCTGCAGTTCCGGCAGGGTGGGCGCGGCCCCGGCATTGGCGCGGCCAAGCCAACCGGAGATCGACACCTCGAAATCGGCGCTGCGCCCGGGTGCCAGCAACGCCAGCGTGCCGACGCGCTGCTGCCAATCGGCCGGCAGGCGGTTGTAGGCGAACGGCAGGATGTCGGCGCCGAAGGAGTAGCCGATCAGCACCACGCGGCGGCTGCCCCAGGCGCTGCGGTAGTGATCCAGGATGCGGATCAGGTCGTCGGCGGTCCGTTGCGGATCCCGGTGACGCCAGAAATAGCGCACCGAGTCGACGCCGACCACGGCCATGCCCTGGCGCGCCAGCAAATCGCCGAGGGTCTTGTCGATGTCGCGCCAGCCGCCGTCGCCGGAATAAATGACGGCCAGGGAGTCGGTTGCTTGCTTGGCCGGCAGTTCCACCAGCGGCAGGTCGCCGACCGACGCGGTTTGCCGATCGGTGGCGGTTTCGAGGGCGTCCAGGGTGTCGGTGACGACGCGCGCGAGCGGCCGGTCGGGCAGTCTTTGCACCTGAGCCGGGGCTTTTGACGCCACCGCGGCCAGCAGGGCGGAGTCCGCCGTGCCGCCCACCACACGCCAGGGGACGGCGACCGGCAGCGCCAGCAGGCCGACCGTGCCGGCACGGTCCGGCCGGCCGGACACCCTGCACAGCGGCTTGCGTAGCGCCAGGCGCGGCGGCGGCATGTCAGTGACGGCGCCGGCGAAGGTCAGCGGCGGCGCCAGCGCGGCCAGTGCGTACACCCAGCCCGCGCCGGCGCCGTGGCCGACCAGCAGCGGTGGGTCCAGATCCGCCAGGTCGAAACGCCGGCCGAGGTAATCGGCATGCCAGTTGACGATGCCGGCCAGGTCCAGGCAGCGCTCGTGTCGATCGAGCACGTTGGCCGCGAAGCGGTCGACGTCGATGCGCGCCACCAGCGCGCCGTGCGCTGCCAGGGCCGGCACGGCGGCGTCGAGCTGCGCATCGCCGGCGCGGCCGAACACGAAGGCCAGGCGTGCCACCGGCCCTGCGGGCTGCTGAATCCGGTAGGTGCCCCAGTCGTCGCTGCTCAGCTCGACCGGCGCCGGCAGCTTGGCGCAGCAGGCGGCCTGGCTCAGCAGCACGGCGATCAGGGCCGGGCAGCGCAACAGCGCCTTCAGGCGCCACGGTTGCCGGGGCCGCGGCGCGGCGTGCGCGCAGCGTGGTGGGTGCGCGTCAGACAAGGGCATGGCTGCGTCTCAGGCGCTGGTGAACACGCGCCGGTAGCCGCCGGCGATCAGTGCCGCGATGTCCAGCAGCAGGAAGTGCGGCGACATTTGGTACGGGTAGGCCAGGTAGGCGCCGCGCCAGACCGGCTGGAATTTTTCCTTGTAGCTGCGCAGGCCCTTGTAGTTGTAGAAGCGGTTGCCGTACTCGTAGGCGAGGCGCGCCAGGCGCTCGCTGGGACGGGCGTATTTGGTCTCGCCGACGCCGGCCAGCGGCGCCATGCCGAGGTTGAACCAGGCGTAGCCGGCGTCGCGGGCGTATTCCAGCAGGCGCACGAACAGAAAATCCATGCAGCCGGGCGGTGCACCGACGCCGTGGCGCATCAGGTCGATGCTCAGCTCCTGGTTTTGGCGGTAATCCGGCATCAGGCTGGCGAAGGCGACGATGTGCTCGCCGCGGCGTACCACGGCGATCGGCGCCTGGCTCAGGTACTGGCGGTCGAAGCGGCCGAGCGAGAAGCCCTTTTCGGCGGTTTTCGTGCCCAGCCACTGGTCCGAGACGGCGCGCAATTCGGCCCAGGTGGCCTCCGGCAGCGGGTGGTCCAGCATGGCAAAGTCCAGCCCTTCGCGCTGGGCGCGGTTGACGGCCCCGCGCAGGTCGTCACGCTTCTTGCCGCGCAGGGAGAAATCGGCGACCGGTACCAGCGCCTGCTCACCGAGCTTGAACAGCCCGAAGCCGTGGTCGTGGTACAGGTGCAGGTTCGCTTCGCTGACCTCGTAGAACACCGGTACGCAGCCGTAGCGGTCGGCAAACTGCCGAAACGCCAGGATGGCGCCCTCCAGGGCAGCCGGCGCGCCGGCCGGGTCGCCGAGCGCCACCAGGCGGTTGCGGATGCTGCCGAAGGCAATCAGGGCGTCGCGGGCCGGGGTGTGGAACAGATATTTGTCGCCGAGCAGGGTCAGATGGGCAAATTCGTGTCCGCCGTGGGTGCTGTAGAAGGTTTTTGCTTCGGCCAGGGCGGCGGCGTCGGGCAGCACCAGGCGCGGCCGCGGCATGGCAAAGGCCAGCCAGCCGAGCATGCCGGCGCCGGTCACCAGGACCGCCAGCAAGCTGCGCGCGAAGCGCGGTGTGTGCTCGCCGGGTGAGAACTTCAGCAGGCTGGCAGCCCACGCCTCGCTGCCATAGAGCGCCGCCCCCAACCAGGCGTATCCGACCAGGGCCGCCAGCAAGGCCAGCAGCCACAGCAGGTTGCGCCGGCTCAGCAGCGGGTAGGCGAGCCGCTCGAAGTGTTCGCGGCGCGTATACAACACGGCGGCGAGCACCAGCAGGTAGCTGGCCTCCTCGTAGTCGAGGCCCTTGGCCAGGCTCAGCAGCGCGCCGGCCAGCAGCATGAACAGCGTCAGCTGATAGGCGCGGCGCACCTGCCCGGCGATGCCCCGCGACAGACCCAGCAGCACCACCCCCGCCACTACCGACAGCAGATGCGAGCCCTCCATAACGGTCGACGGCAGGTAGCTGTGCAACACGGCGCTGCGCTCGGCCAGCGTGGGATACGCCGCCGACACCAACAGCACCAGTCCAGCCAGGAAGGTGAGATAGCCGAGCAGGCGCACACCGACAGCGCCGACCAGCTCCACCGGCAGGCGCAGCACGCCGAGCAACGGATACGCCTCGGCCCGGCGCAGCATGCGCACGAACAGGTTCTCGTCGGGCACGAACAGGCGCGCGCCAAGCACCAGGCCCAGCAGCGCCGGCACCAGGTAATAGCTCAGGCGAAACAGCAGGATGCCGGCCAGCACGCCTTCCGGTGGATAGTCCAGGCCGCGCAGGATCACCAGCAGCGTGCCGTCGAGCACGCCAAGGCCGCCCGGCACCTGGCTGGCGATGCCGGCGGTGGCGGCCAGCGCGAAGGCCAGCAGCAGTTGTTCGGGTTCCGGCTGCACTCCGGCCAGGGCCAGCGCCACGCCCAGCACCGCCAGCGCCAGCGCCCATTCGCCGAACGAGGCCAGCGTCAGCTGCAGGCGCAGGCCGACGGTCAGCGGCGGCAGCTCGTGAAAAAAGCGCCGGTGCAGGGCGCCGCTGCCGGTGAGCAGGAAAAACGCCGGCACGTAGGCGGCAAAGCCGGCCAGCAGCAGCTGCGGCACGCCGCGCGGCAGCGGCAAGGCAATCGCAAGCTGCGGCGACACCACCAGCGCCGCCGCGCACAGCAGGCCAAGGCCCAGCGGTACCGCCAGCAGCTGCAGGCCGGCATAGACCGCGATGGTGCGCCCGGCCACCCCCTCGCGCGACAGGGCCAGGTAGCGGATGCCGCTGCCGGTCATGCCCGACAGGCCGACCAGGTTGGCCAGCGTGCAGGCCGGCCAGGCATAGCTGAGCACCCGCCGAATCGGCAGCCGGATGTTCAGCCAGCGGTTCAGCAACAGGTCGTAGCCGCACATGGCGAGCACCGGCACCAGCGCCAGCAGTTGCAGACCGAGCAGGTCAAGATTGCTCAGCTTGCGCGTAATGGCATGCAGGGCGTGCAGGTCGAGCCCGCGCAGGTCGCGCCAGCCCAGGTACCCGACCAGCGCCAGCACCAGCGGTGGCCAGATCCCGCGCAGCATGCGCAGCGAGCGCCGCAGGGTGGTGGGTGCCGGCTCGACGGTCGAGGCCGCTGGCGCGTCGTGGCTACACGGCTTGGGCGAGTTCACGCGGGCGTCTGGCCGTGGTTGGCAGTGGAAAGGGATTCGGCGTCATGGGTCACGCCCAGGCGTTCCGGGTGTACGGACGCGGTGGGTTCTCCGGCGACGTGGCCGGGATCAGGATTTCCACCCGGTGCGCGGCGACCACGCCGAAGATGACCACCAGCCCCGCGCGTCGGTGTTGCCGTACGCCGACCGCAGCGGCACCGATGAAGCGCAATGCCTCGTAGTGAAACAGTACGCAACCGACGATCAGCAACAGCGACGTGGTGCAGGCGTACAGCATGGCTACGGCTTGGACAGGTGCAGCACCCGGTTGGCGCGCGATTCGGCCAGATACAGGCTGCCGTCGGGCAGCAGGACGATGCCCTGTGGCTGGCGCAGGCGCCGCGCAATGGTGCGCTGCTTGCCGTCCGCGATGCGCACCAGCTTGCCGCTACGGATGCGGCTGATAACCGCCCACAGGCTGCCGTCGGCGCCGCAGGCGAGCTGGTCGATGCCGCGCAGGTTCTCTGCCAGCACTTCAAGACCGGCCGGTCCGTGGGCCAGGATGCGGCCGGTACCGCTCTCGGCAATGCCGATGCGCCCGTCCGGCAGGTTGCACAGGCCTTTGGGGCTGCTCAGGCCGTCCACCAACACCGCCGGTTCGGCGCCCTCGCGCAGCACCCACAGCCGGCCGGCCGATACGCTTTGCGCCACCACCACACTGCCGTCGGGGCGCCGCAGCAAAGCTTCCGGCTTGTCCATGCGCGCCAGCACGCGCAGCCGCGCCGTGGTCGTGTTGTAGGCCATCACGCGGCCATCCGGATCGGTTTCGCTGACCAGCACGCTGTCGTCCAGAGCCAGCAGGCCGTCCGGTTCGCCGAAGTCGCCGAACACGGTTTTCGGGCCGTCCGGGGTCAGTTCCACCAGCAGGCCGGGGATGGTTTCGAGCGCCACGTAGCGCAATCGTCCGTCGGACCCCAGGGCCAGGCTGTCGGGTCGGGACAGGCGGATTTTGTCGGTGATTTTCCAGCCGTCACGCAGCTGCAGCGGCCAGCGGGCGCCGTAATACACGCCGCCCACCAGGGCCAGGATCAGCGCAGCGGTAGCCAGCCGGCCGACGCGTCGCATGCGGTTGCGGCGTTGTCGGTCCGCAGCCGAACGTCGATTGACACCTTTCGAAATCATGGGGTGGTATGCCTTGCGGTCTGGAACGGACGCGGGATGGTAGGGGCACAGCTCACCGCTGGCACCCTTTACGGGTGGACTGCAAGCCGCGGCGCCGGATTGCCGGGCGCTCCGGGCCACAGGCCAAGGTGCTGGCGATATATCCGCGCGGCGCCCTGGTAGAGCGCCAGGGCCGGGTCGAGCAGCCGGCTGTCGGCCGCCAGCGGACGGGCCGTGCGGGCGTCGGCCGGTTCCAGCACGCTGGCCTTGTTGCCCGGCGACAGCACCACCAGTCGCTGGTGGTCCAGCAGGCCCAGGTGCTGGTAGTTGCTCAGCAGGGCCCGTTCGTCGGCGTCGGTCATGCGCAGGATGTCCTTGCCGAAAAAGCGGCTGTCGTAGTTCCAGTGCAGCAGGCCGAGCAGGGTCGGGGCGACGTCGATCTGCCCGACCAGGCGTTCGATGCGCTGCGGCTGCACATGCGCCGGCGAGTACACGAACAGCGGGATGCGGTAGCGATCCAGGGGCAGGGCGGTGCGCCCGTCGCTGCCGGCGCAGTGATCGGCGACGATCACGAACAGCGTGTCGTTGAACCAGGGCTTCTGACGGGCTTTTTCCAGCAGGTCGCCGATGGCCCAGTCGGTGTATTTGACGGCTCCGGCACGGCCGGTTTTGGACGGGATGTCGATGCGGCCGTCCGGGTAGCTGTACGGCCGGTGGTTAGAGGTGGTCATCACCAGCTGGAAGAACGGCTGGCCACGGGCGAAGTCGCCGTCCGCCTCGCGCATGGCCCGGTCGTACAGGCTCTCGTCGGCCACGCCCCAAATATTGGCGAAGGCGATTTCCGGGGACGTCATGGCGGCCCGGTCGACGATGCGAAAGCCGTTCTTGCCGAAAAAGTCGTTCATGTTGTCGAAATAGCCAAAGCCACCGTACAGGAAGGTGCTGTCGTAGCCGTGGGCGGCAAACAGCTGCCCCAGCGAGAACAGGCCCCCGTTGTCCGGGCGTTTGACGATCGACTCCCCCGGCGTGGGCGGCACCGACAGGGTGAGCGATTCCAGGCCGCGTACGGTGCGCGTGCCGGTGGCGTACAGATTGCTCAGCCACAGGCTCTGTGCGGCCAGGCGGTCCAGGTTGGGTGTCAGGCCGGTGGTGTCGGCGTCGGTTGTGCCGTATGCGCCCAGATACTTGGCCGACAGGCTCTCGACCACGATCAGCATCACGTTCAGGTTCCGTTCGGGGCCGCGGTCGGTGTTGTCGACGTGGCGGGCCAGGTCATAGCCGGCCGGCGTCAGGAAGGTCTGGTTCGGTTGCTGCACCTGACGTCGCAACTGCGCGGCAACGGCCGCGTCGTCGTGCTGGATGTAGAACTGCGCGTAGCTCAGTTCGGCATCGCGAAAGGCGTGAAAGAACTGGTACGGGCCGTTTTCGGAAAGCTCGTTCAGGTATTGATTGTCGAAAGCCTGTCCCGGGCGCTGATCGAGCGCCAGGAAAGCCACTGCCGGCAGCAGCAACAGCCCGCCGCCGACGAGCAGGCGCGCCTTGAGCGGGCTGTCGGCATCCAGCGTGCGCCTGATCGGCCGGCGCAGCGCCCACAGCAGGGCCAGCGCCAGCAGCCCGAGGCCGCCCAGCAGCCAGCCGACCGGATACGACTCGCGGATGTTGCCCAGCACCTCGTCGCTGTAGACCAGATAGTCGACGGCGATGAAGTTGAAGCGGGCCCCGAACTCACCCCAGAACACCCACTCGGCGGCCAGCACGAACAGCAGGCCGTACAGCAGCGCGTAACAAAGCCCGTACGCCAGCGGCCGATGCCAGCGGCTGCGAAACAGCCGCTGCGGTGCCAGCATCAGATACAGCACCAGTGGCACCGCCGCATAGGCCAGGAAGGCCAGGTCGTACAGCGCGCCGGTGCCATACAGGCGCAGCAGCGTGCCGGGGCCAAGCTCGACATCACTCCAGGCGGTCAGCAGCAGGGCGGTGCGCAGCAGCGCAAAGCAGGCCAGCGCGGCCAGGCCCAGCGGCAGCAACAGGCGGAAGCGGCCGCTGGATCGGTCAGTCGAGGGCATCGCGATTTTCCGTGTGGACAGGCGCCGGGGTGGCGTGGGGTCGCGGCAAAACGACCGGCAAAACCGGCAGAGCCCGCGCCCCAGGCGCCGCTACTGCGACAGCGGGCTGCGTGTCGAGTTCGGCCGGACAAAAAGTGGCCGCTGTGGTGACGATGCCGATTGTCATGTCGGTCCCGCCAGGGCGCCGAGCCCCGGCCAGGTGCGCCGCTGCAGACGGTGCGGTGACGGGACCAGCAGTCCACAGACCGGCCGGGTACGGCATTCGGCGCGGTTGATGGAGGGCTGCTTGCAGCGCCGCTTTACAGGACGGCAGGGAGTCTGCGGTGATGCCCGTGAAGGCTGCGTGAGCGGCACGTGAGTTTTGCGTCAAGACGGCGCCGGGGCCGCGCAACACGGCCTCAGGTCGGGCAGGTGCCCCCGGGCCGCCTGTGGCGTGCCCGCAGCGCAGGGACGCGGCGCAGGCGCTGAGAAATCCTGGAGGGATTTATTCAGATACTGTCTTCCTCCGATCATGGCAAGCCGATGGCTGGGTCGAAGGGACGCCCGGATTTGAGAACGCCCAATTCAGGTGTACGAGCTTGCGCATGGCGGCGACCATGACTTGCTTGGGACGTTTGCCCCTGGCGGCAAGACGCTCACAAAAGGCGCGTAGCACCGGGTTGTGCCGCTTGGCGGCCTTGTGGCGTTGGTCCGGGTCGTGGTCGATATGATCCCGGATCGCATCACGCAGGCGCGCGATCTCGTCCTCCAGGGCCTTGAGGACGTTGGCCAACGAGCGCAAGGCCTCGTCTTGCACCTGCTGCGCGCGCGCCAGGGGCTTGTCGTAGGGCCCGGTGGCCTCCAGACACACCCCGGTCTGCATCCAATCCACCCCCTGCGCCCGACCCCAGGCAAGCAGCGCCGCGAAGCCTTCGGCATCGTTCGGGAACACCTTGCTCTTGCCCCGCCCGTCGGG